>NZ_JBWKZH010000012.1:0-102688 GCF_059424305.1 Hydrogenophaga sp. GW456-12-10-14-TSB4
GCCCCGTACAGGCGCATGCGCACCGCCCCGCCCGTGAGCACGCCCAGGCCTATGGTGTTGGACAGCGCGTAGGCGATGAACGCCGTCTTGGCCACCACGCGCTGCGGCAGCGTCGCCCCTGCGTAAGCCAGGGCCGTGCGGTCGTAGAACGTGAGCGCGAAATAGCTCGCCGCCGTGGCCAGCACCGACAGCGCGAGCGCCGAGGCGGGCGTGGCGCGCACCGCGTCCACGATCTCGCCGTAGCTCAACTCGGTCATGAGCTTGTGCCCGGCCTCCACCACCAGCGTGCCCAGCAGCACGGCCAGGGCCACGTACACCCACAGACGCCACTGGCGCAGCCGGGAGACCAGCGTCTCGGGGGTGGCGGTGGTCACGGGCATGAAGGGGATAAACGTGTTCCTGTGAAGAAAGGCCGCGCCGCAGGGCGATGCCGGTGAACCAGTGTAAGCCCCGACCCGGCGGCGAACCCTGCTGCCGGGCAAGACCACTGACTGCTCACCTTCGAGACCTCCGCGTCATTCCCCACCCAGGCGACCTGCATGAACATTTCACTCCTGTCCCACACGGAAGACCGTTTCCCGAACCAGGTCTCCACGTCCATTTCAAGGAACCTGTGCCACAGCGTCGTTCAGCACTACACGGACGAACAGGCGTTTCACCTCTGGAAAAGCAGCAAGTCCTCGCTCGTCCATGAGTACCTGGACGAAAGAATCAGGGACATCGTGCACGTCCGGTATCACATCCGTCAGATCGATGAATACGTGAAAAGTCCAGGCTTCGAGCTGGATGGGCTTCAAGGCATCGGCACCGTTCTGACAAAAACAGCGGCGTTGCCGCCACGTTATCAAGAGAAGGTGTTGATCGGGCTTTGGAAAAGATGTGAGTGGCTCTGGCACACCCATCCAGAGTCATTGAGCGCGCTGTTCATCGGCATCTGGGTTCGGGGGTTCGAGGCGCGCCGAGAGCTGCTGACCCACTTGGTCCTGTTCGCCCTCGAGAAAAAGACGCCGCAGTGGGAGCGGGCATTTCTCGCCCACCTGATCGACGTTTTGGCAACCCTTCGGGACCCCGATGCCTCGTCCGTCTGGGATCTGTTCAAGTGTTATCAGTCCACGAGGAGCCAGTCCAATCCACTCCTCGAACTTGAGTTCCAAGATTTCACTCGCTTGCTCCAGGTCATTGCTCGCAACAACAAATGGATCTCGAAAGGAAAATCGATCGCGCTTGAGAGCGTGATTGCTGAGTACTGCACCCAGTTTCAACCCGATGACTGGGGGGTCGTTTTCCAGGTGCTTCGCAACATCTCTTCCGATCAATGCCTTGGCCCGCTCAGCAAGGTGGCCGCATGCCTGATCAGGATCGATGCTTCACAAACAAAGGCGGTCCTGAGCAGACTGATGGGTGCGCTTGCTCGCCTTGAACAGCCCGTGTTGGAGCGGGTTCTGGAGAACTTTGCGCGCTACTGCATCGAAAGAGCCTACCCAGCCATCTGTCTCTCAGAATGCATTGCTGCCTGGCGCAAGCTGACCCCCCACCCATGGAATGAACTGGCCACTCGAGTACTGCCGAAGTGGGGCACCCGGATCGCAAAAATCGCCCACAGCAATCTCCTCTGCGCCGCCGAACTCGTGACGGACCCGGAACTGAAAAATGAAGTGCAGGCAACCCTGAAGCGCTACGCACCCTGAGCGAGGTGTTTGCCCCGGCGCGACAATCCCTTCATGCCCATTCCCGCTTCCGCGCCGGCCTGCCGCCCCGGCTGCGCCGCCTGCTGCACCGCGCCGTCCATCAGCAGCCCCCTGCCCGGCCTGCCCCATGGCAAGCCGGCGGGCGTGCCCTGCCCGCACCTCGACGCCGCGCTGCGCTGCCGCCTGTTCGGCCTGCCTGAGCGTCCCGCCGTGTGCGGCTCGCTCGCCCCGGCGGCCGACATGTGCGGCCCGAGCCGCGAGCACGCCATGTCCTGGCTGGGCCAGCTGGAGCGCGAAACCACACCCCATTAAAGCCACAAAAAAACGGCCGAACGTGGCTGTTCATCAGGGCAACCGGCGCATTGCTTCAGAGATCCTTGTGAAAGCCTCCAGCTGCTCCTCAGGTGGCAAGACTTCTTGGTGCAGGTCCAGCAACGCCTTCAGAGGCAGCCGTTGCCCCTTGGCCGGCAACTCCAGGGCGGCGCTCAAAAGCGCTTCAAACAGCTCCATGTTCTCGTCGTTTTGCCCCCGTAGAAAACGCACGCCTACATAAGTCAGAAACTCACCCTTCTCTGAGCCCGGGACCCGCTCCATGGCATTTAAGAAGACGGTCAACAGCCATGGTTGCCATGCCGGGGGAAAAATATGCCGAGCATCGATGAGATTGGCCAGCGGCCCTCCCTCAAAGGGCAAATCGAAGGACAGATCAGCCGTCTCCAATATTGTCTCAAATGCTGTCAAGGCGGCGTCCAGTGGCAACCCCCTGAGGTGCTCCAGCAGGGCCGGCACAACCCGGGCATTGTCCGAAGAAAGAGCCTCGATGGCTTTCATCATTGCTCCGCACGCCTTCACCGTCAGTTCCGGACTATCAAAACTGACGCTGCGAGCCAGCCCGACCATAAATGGAAAACGAAGTTTTTCAGGCTGCGTTCCGATCACCGCTAAAAGCAGTTCAAACTGCTCCTGCGACAGCGGCGGAAGAGCTTTGAACGATATTGCGACCGCTCTAGAAAGGCCGTAAATCACCGTGGGTATGTCGTGACCCGCCGACAACAGAAAAAAGACGTCGGCAATGCTTAGATTGGTGGGCTTTTGATCGGTGAACGCAGCATTCAATTGCTTCCACATCGCGCATTCATCTGGTGGCCGGCTTGCGGCAATTTCTCTTATCGAGGCGACGATGCCTCTCGCAACCACGTCATCCAAAGCGCAAAGGCTCAAAGCCAATACCGCCAGGGATCTGGTTTGCTGCCCAATGGGCAAATCACGCACGGCAGAGAACAACCACTCGGCCTCCTTGACGGATGGTTTATACACAATCCAGCATTGAACCACTGCCGCTACCGTGCGCGCCCGCTGGTCGATGGGCATGGTTGCCGCCAGATCCATCCATTTGACGAGCTCATTGAATTCCAGTGCCACGCGGAGTTGCGGAAGCATCTCTGCCAGGAGCAAAAAAAGTTTATGTTTTTGATTGCTCGGCAATTCCAGGATTGATTGAAAAATGGTATTGACATACTCCATTTTTGCCAAGCAGGGATTCATACCCAAGAGACCAATCAAAACAGCCAAGGGTTTGGCTCGATATTCTGGTTTTTCGCCATTGACTGCAACCAGTACCGCTTCAAACATGGGTGCCGAATACAAGGGAAATTCATGAAATTCGATTGATCGAGCCCATCCTGTCAGCGCGATTTCCCTCACCATCTCGGGAAGTTTCTGAATCTCTTCGTTGAAATCACATCCATAACCCTTCTTGTTTCCCTTGGCGGAAATTTCGTAGGCTCGATGGATCTGACGGAGTGCCTTCGATGTCCCCAGATTCACGGTGCGAAGTGCCAACTGCTCTTCTGCGGGCAAAAACTGGGCTATTTCTGGAATCAACGTTCCCTTCAAGTCATTGATATCTGTTTTGGGAGGATTTTCATCCGCAGAATGTTGTTCGTCACAAAAACTATCGGCGTGGGAAATGATATTGATATTCACGTTCATGGAAAAAAGGAGTGATGCGGCGCGACAATTGCGATGCCCTGCAAGCAGTGGATGAGCCTGATCTAAAGTTCGCTTTTGAAGCGGCCACCGAGCCTGTCCTCACAGCGACAAGAAGCGCACCCACATTGCGCCTACAGTGCTCTCCCCGACCAGGAGATCCCCATGCACATCCCCTCCCTCAAGGAAGTCGTCAGCGCCGAAGAGTGGGCGCTGCGCTGCGACCTCGCCGCCTGCTACCGCCTCGTCGCCGCCTACGGCTGGAGCGACCTGGTCTTCACCCACATCAGCGCCAAGCTGCCCGACAGCGTCACCGGGGGCGAGCACCAGTTCCTCATCAACCCCTACGGCCTGATGTTCGACGAGATCACGGCCAGCAGCCTGGTCAAGGTCGACATGGCCTGCAACCAACTGCACGATTCGCCCTTCCCGGTGAACCCGGCCGGTTTTGTGATCCACAGCGCGGTGCACGAGGCGCGGCCCGAGGCCGGCTGCGTGCTACACACCCACACGCGCGCCGGTGTGGGCGTGAGCGCGCAGAAGGCCGGCATCCTCCCCATCAGCCAGCAGAGCACCTTCGTGCTCGCCTCGCTGGCGTACCACGGCTACGAGGGCGTGGCGTTCCGCCCCGAAGAGAAGCCGCGCCTGCAGGCCGACCTGGGCAAAGCGAATTACCTCGTGCTGCGCAACCACGGCCTGCTCACCGTGGGCCGCACCATCGCCGACGCCTTCCTGGCCATGTACACCTTCGAGAACACCTGCCGCATCCAGATCGACGCGCTGGCCGGAGGCGGTGAACTCACGCAGGTGGATCCGCGCATCCTCGCCGGCATGGCCGACGTGATGCGCATTGCCACCGCCGGCCAAGGCTCACAGCTCGCGTGGCCGGCGCTGCTGCGCAAGGTGGACAAGCTCGATCCGGGTTACAAGACCTGAGGCCTCTAAGCCCGCCTGACGCACTTGATCACGCGAAAGTCACAGCGAATTCCGTCCGGCGATCAGTTCTTCACGCGTTAGACCCAACACGTCCCCGATCGCCGCCAGGACAGGTTTGACGTCTTCTGAAGGGAAACCCGTCAGGCAACTGAACACCGTTCTGGCCAAGCGCTTGCACACGGCTGACCTCATGCTGGCATCGGCAATGCCCTTGACCGCTTGGAGAAGCGCGTCGAAGGCCTCCCGCTTCGACCCTTCCGACAGCTCTTCCAACCGACGCACCAAGGCGACAAAAACGTCCGAACGCCTTTGCTCAGGCAGGCCCATGGCATCCGCCAGAACGCGGTGAAAGGCATCTCGCGCCAGCTGGGCCATGCGTTCTTCGCCCTCAAAGAAAGCGGAGACATTGAAGGAAAATATGCCCGTGACAACCTCGGCCGGCTCTCCTTTCAGCCGATAGGCCGCAGCCACCCGAGCGACCGCATGGCCTTCGTCAGGCAGGCCTTTGGCAACCGTCAAGACCTGGATCAAGGCGTCCATCCTTGAATCGATCGGCAAGCACCACAGCTGCCTGGCCAGTGCCGCCAGCGGTTCAATCCGTCGATTTTCGGACTGTCCCCGGATCGCTGCGATGGCCTCTTCGTACCGCTTCAAGGCGCTGTGTTCGTCGCCATCAAGGTCCTTGAATCGCTTGATCCTTTCGGTCAGCCGAGCCCGAATGATTTCACTTGCCGCGTCCGACACGAGCTGTGCGTTCAAGATGGGCATGCGCAAAAGGGCCTCGCTGCCCAGACTGCCAAAGATCAAACCATTGACCCCTGAAGGCAAGGGCTCGCGTAGGACGAAAGGCGTTGACTTCACGGGCTCCCCGGCATTCGGGCTTGAAATGTCCTGGAGGTTTGAAGTTTGGTTTGAGCTAGGGCCGAAGCAGATCATGTGAACCTCATGTGACTGGAAGGATGAGACTGGGCAGTGGCCGTCCCCCTTCAAAAGTTCACGCTCGCCGGGCACCCGGCGGCGGCCGTGCCGCTGTGGGTGTCAGGCGCGTTCGCCGTGCACGATGAACGCCGCCATGCCGTCGAGCACCGTGCGCAGGCGCATCAGCTCGCGCGACGTGTCCAGCCGCTTCGACCACGCCGCGATGCGCGAAACGCGCTGCAGGCGCGGCAGCAGGTGGGCAATGAAGGCGCGCAGGGCCGGTCCACCGGTGCCGCCCTGCTCGTAGGCCCGCAGCACGGCCAGCACCGCGCCCGGCCCCAGCGGCTGCAGGTAGCGCGCCAGCGAGAGCAGCAGCTGCAGCACATCGTAGACCTGCACGGTCTCCAGCGCCATGCCCGGGCGCAGGCGCTCCTCGAAGTCCAGCCGCGCGAAGCGCTGGCCGTCCCAGGTGGTGTTGCGCAGCTGGGCACCACCGTGCCACTGGCCGCGCGCGTGGAAGGCCGCCAGGTCGGCGCTGGCCGCGCACATCAGCGGCAGGCGCCCGGCCTCGGGCATGCGGTGCAATTGCAAGTCCACCGTTTCGCCGATGTCGCCCGTGGTGAGCGAAAAGCCGTCGAAGGCCAGCACCGGCGGCACGTGTTCGCCCGCCGCCGCCAGGGCCACGAGGCGCTCGTGTTCGTAGGCCAGCAGCGCGCGCGCATCGGTCTGGCGAACCGCGCGCCAGGGCACGGGCACGTCCACGAAGTGCGCGAACACCCAGATGCCCAGCGACTTGGCCCAGCTGCGCAGCGGCCGGTCGGCGGTCTTGGTCCAGGTCTTGGCGGGGGGGGTGGTCGGTTCGGGCAGGCTCACAAGGGCGCGATTATCCCGAAACCGGCCGCGCCGGCTAGGGCGCGTCGGCGTAGCGCTGCCGTTCCCAGTCGGTCACCTGCTGGCTCCAGGCCGCCCATTCGTCGTGCTTGAGCGCCAGGAACTGGGCGCAGAAGGCCGGGCCGACGGCCTCGCGCAGGGCGGCGTCCGCCGCCAGGGCATCAAGCGCGGCCAGCAGGTCGCGCGGCAGGCGCGCCGGCAGGGCGTCGCCCAGGGCGTGGCGCTCGTACAGGTCGTCCTCGCAGGGCGCCACCACCGGCAGCGCCTGGGCGATGCCCGAGAGGCCCGCGGCCAAGGTGGCAGCGATGGCCACGTAGACGTTGCATGAAGGGTCGGGCAGGCGCCACTCCATGCGCCCGGCCACCCCACGCACGAGGCAGGTGCGGTTGTTGTCGCCCAGGGCCTTCCAAACCGGCGACCAAGTGGTGCCCGAGGCACTGCGGCTCGCGGCCAGCCGCTTGTAGCTGTTGACCGTGGGCGCGCACAGCGCAGCCAGCGCGTCCGCGTGGTGCAGCAGGCCGGCGGCGAAGCGATGGCCGGTTTCGCTCAGGCCCAGCACGCCGGCCGGGTCGGCCATCACGGGCCGGCCCTGCGCGTCGGTCAGGCTCAGGTGGAAATGCAGGCCGCTGCCCGGGGCGTGGGCCAAGGGCTTGGGCATGGTGGAGAACACCACGCCGTGCCGCCGCGCCACCGCCTGCGCGGCGAGCTTGAAGAGCTGGTAGCGGTCGGCCGCGGCCAACGCGTCGTCGTGCCGGTAATTGATCTCGTATTGCCCGCACGCGTCTTCGTGGTCGATCTGCTCCAGCTGAAAGCCCAGCGCCTCCAGCGTCTGGCGCATCTCGTCGAGAAAACCGAAGTTGCGGTCGATGGCCTGCAGGTCGTAGGAAGGCTTGGCGAGCCGGTCCTCGCCGTCGGCCACGCCCCACTGTCCTTGCGCGTCGCGCTGAAGCAGGAAGAACTCGGGTTCGATGCCGACCCACAGCGTCCAGCCGCGCTCGGCCTGGAGGCGCGCCACCTGGCGCTGCAGCAGCTGGCGCGGGCAGGTGTCCAGCGGCTCGCCGTCGGCATAGCCGTCGCACACCGCGTGCGCCACGCCGGGCATGAAGGGCAAGGGCCGCAGGCTCTCGGGCCGCACGCGCCCCATGTACTCGCTGCGCGCGCCCATGCGCGGCAGACCGGTGCCGGCGATGCTGGGGCCGGAGAAACCAGCGCCCGGCTCCACCGCCTGCGCCAGGCGCTCCAGCGGCACCAGCTTGCCCTTGGGCGCGCCCAGCAGGTCGGTGAAGGTGGCCAGCACCGAGTGGATGCCCTGCGCGCGCAGGACCGCGATGCGCTCGTCCAGCGTGGCCGCGAGGCTCAAGCGAGCACCTCGGCCAGCGCGGCGTCGAACGCGGCCAGGCCCTCGGCGAACACGCTGTCCTCGATGGTGAGCGGGAACAGGAAGCGGATCACGTTGCCGTACACGCCGCAGGTGAGCAGCAGCAGGCTGCGCTTGAGGGCCGCCATCTGCACCTGCTTCGTGGTGTCGGCATCGGGCGCGCCGGTGGCCGGGTCGATGAACTCGCAGGCCACCATGGCGCCCAGGCCGCGCACGTCGCCCATGCGCTTCTTGTACTGCGCGCGCTGCGAGATCAGGTGGGCGATGAGCTGGTCGCCCAGCTTCTGCGCGCGCGCGGGCAGTTGTTCTTCTTCCATCACCTCGAGCACCGCGAGCGAGGCCGCGATGGCCAGCGGGTTGCCCGCGTAGGTGCCGCCCAGGCCGCCGGGCGCGGGACCGTCCATGACGGCGGCCTTGCCGCTCACCGCCGACAGCGTGGTGCCCCCGGCCATGCTCTTGGCCATGGTCATGAGGTCGGGGCTCACGCCGAAGTGCTCCATGGCGAACATCCTGCCGGTGCGCGCGAAGCCGGTCTGCACCTCGTCGGCCACCAGCAGGATGCCGTGCTGGTCGCACAGCGCGCGCAGCCACTGCACGGCCTCTTTCTGAATCACGTTGAAACCGCCCTCGCCCTGCACCGGCTCGAACACGATGGCCGCCACGCGAGAAGGCTCGATGTCGCACTTGAAGAGCTGCTCCATCGCGTGCTTCGTCTCATCGAGCGACGCACCCTGCGCCGGGAAGGGCACGTGGTAGATCTCGGGCGGGAACGGGCCGAAGCCGGCCTTGTAGGGCTGCACCTTGCCGGTGAGCGCGACCGAGAACATGGTGCGGCCGTGGAAGGCACCGCCGAAGGCGATGACGCCGGTGCGCCCGGTGGACGAGCGCGCGATCTTCATCGCGTTCTCGATCGCCTCGGCCCCGGTGGAGAAGAAGGCCGTCTTCACCGGGCCGTCGATCGGCACCAGCGCGTTGATGCGCTCGGCCAGGGCCACGTACTCGGTGTAGGGCACGACCTGGTAGCAGCTGTGCGTGAAGCGCTGCAGCTGCGCGGCGATGGCGGCCTGCACCTTGGGGTGCACGTGGCCGGTGTTGAGCACCGCGATGCCGCCGGCGAAGTCGATGAAGCGGCGGCCCTCGATGTCCCAGAACTCGGCGTTCTTGGCCTTCTCGATGAAGAAGTCGCCGAACACCCCCACACCGCGCGGCGTGGCGGCCTGGCGGCGCGCATGCCAGCTGGCGTTGGTGTGCGGGGCGTTCAGGTTCTCGGCTTTCTGCGGTGCGTTCATGTCAGGTCTCCTCAGAGGGGGCTGTCGATCCGGATCCAGGTGGTTTTCGTCTCGGTGTACTTGTCGAAAGCGTGCAGCGACTTGTCGCGGCCCACGCCGCTTTGCTTGAAGCCGCCGAAGGGCACGGTGATGTCGTCCTCGTCGTACTGGTTCACGTGCACCGTGCCTGCGCGCAGCGCGCGCGCCACGCCGTGCGCCTTGTTGATGTCGCGCGTCCACACCGCCGCCTGCAGGCCATAGATGTTGCTGTTGGCCTGCTTGACCACGTCGGCCGCGTCGGTGAACGACAGCACCGAGAGCACCGGGCCGAAGATTTCCTCGCGCGCGATGGTCATGGTGTTGGTCACGCCGTCGAAGATGGTGGGCTGCACGTACAGGCCGCCTTTCACCGGTTCGACCGCTTCGCCGCCTGCCAGCAGCTTCGCGCCCTCCTGCCGGCCGCTCTCGATGTAGCGCAGCACGGTGTCGAGCTGGGTCCTGTCGACGATGGCGCCCATCACGGTGTTTTTCTCCAGCGGGTTGCCTGGCTGGTACTGCGGCACCAGCTTCAGGGCCTTGTCCAGGAAGGCGTCCTTGATCGAGGCCTCGACGAACAGGCGCGAGGGCGCATTGCAGCTCTCGCCCTGGTTGAAGAAGATGCTGCCCACCGCGGCCTCCACCGCCTTGTCGAGGTCGGGGCAATCGGCGAACACGATGTTGGGCGACTTGCCGCCCAGCTCGGTCCAGGCGCGCTTGAGGTTGCTCTGCCCGGCCATCACGTGGATCTGCTTGCCCACGCGCGTGCTGCCGGTGAAGGCGATGCAGTCCACATCCATGTGCAGCGCGAGCGGGCTGCCGGCTTCGGCGCCGTAACCCGGCACCACGTTGAACACGCCGGGCGGGATGCCGGCGGCCAGCGCCAGCTCGGCCAGGCGCAACGCGGTGAGGGGCGATTTCTCGCTCGGCTTGAGCACCACCGAGTTGCCCGCCGCGAGCGCGGGTGCGATCTTCCAGGCCGCCATGATCATGGGGTAGTTCCAGGGCACGATCACGCCGACCACGCCCACCGGTTCGCGCGTGATCAGCGCCAGCGCGGTGCTGGGCGTGGGCGCGATCTCGTCGTACACCTTGTCCACCGCCTCGCCATACCAGCGGATGCAGTTGGCCGCGCTGTTCACGTCCACGCTGCGCGCGTACTTCACCGGCTTGCCCATGTCCAGGGTTTCGGTCAGCGCCAGTTCATCGGCGTGGGCGATCAGCTGCTCGGCAAACTTGATCATCACGCGCTTGCGCTGCGCCGGTGCCATGCCGCTCCAGCGGCGGTCCTCGAAGGCCGCGCGGGCGGCGGCCACGGCGGCATCGATGTCGGCCTCGCCGCAGCGCGCCACGGCGGTGAGCAGCCGGCCGTCCACCGGCGAGAGGCAATCAAAGGTCTGGCCGTCGCGCGCGGCGATGCGCTCGCCGTTGATGAAAGCGCGGCCGTCGAAGGAGAGGTCGGTCATGGAGCGGGTTCCGGGGTCACAGGGCCAGAGATTGGCCCCATGCTACGCCTGAAACCCGGTGGACTGGGCGTCCACTTTCTCTGGACGGCGACAATCCAGTGCCCTCGTCGGAGAGGCTGCGGCCGCAAACTTACGGTGATGATGCGCAAGGCTTTTGTTTATGAGCCTGATTGATCTGGATTTCAGCGAGCTGACACGGATACAGCTTGATTGACGAATGATCGGTTGCAGGCTGACGAAACAAGATCCACAACAATAAAAAAGGCCACCCGAGGAAGGCCTTGAGCACATAAGCTGGCCCTCATTAAGAAGTCGCGCCTGCCACGCTCTGCGGATTCGAGATTTTTTCCGCCCCCTGCGCGCCAACCGCCATACTCTTGATCCCCAACCCAACGGCGGTCAAACCGCCAACGACGAAAAGTCCCGGAGAGGCGAGAATGGAGGCGCCGAGTCCCAGCGCCAAGGAAAATAACAGAGCAGCTGCACCAGCACCCTTGTCACTGCCGGACATGAGACAAAAGAGAGCTAGAACTGAGAGTCCGCCGGCAATAACCGCCGCAACGGCTATCACTCCCACATAGACAGTGCAAAGTGCAAGCCCCACGAGCACCGCCGCAACTCCACCCAAAACTGTGCCAAGCCCCGCAAAAAAACGTTTAATGCCTGTCAGCTCTGAGTACTTCAATTTCTTTTCAATCCAGTTCGTTCCGTCAATCAAGAATTTTTTGCACTCGCTCCATAACTGTTTGAAAAAGTTTTTGAATTTCTCACAGCAGCTCTTTGTAGCATGTGCATTCGAGCCAGGGCCAGAGTTAGGATTTGCTTCTAATCTTACGTCCATCGCGCCTTCAACCTTATCGGGCTCACGCGGATTCAGAATAATGCCCACAATCCCGGGCTTTTGCATTGTAGAGTTATTAAAGCAAGGGCTTACACCTTGTTCATCCTTGTTGACTACATCTTCCAGACGGTTTGCATTACGATCCACAAACGCATTTGATACTTGACTTAACGGCATAACACTTCCTTCAAAACACGATACTGGATTAGACCTTGACGAATTTTCTTAATGGAGACGAGCGATCCACCTTCTCCATTTCTTCACAAATATGTTGCCATTGAGATTTGGCCTGCATCGCAGCGCTTTGCAACATCTTTAGCAAATTCTGACCCGTGGTTTCGATATCAATCATCTGTTGAAGAGTGAGCACAACATGACCATCATGAGGATTAACGCCAAAAACAAAAAAGCCACCCATTCCAAAATCATAATTGCTAACCAATAATGCGGCCAGCAATGCTTCAGCACTCTTTTCTGCATGGGGCAATTTCTGCAAGTCAATGCGAATTTGCAATCGCTCCGGATCGAACTCCTCGTCATAGAACAGCAGCATATCCACGCCATGAACATTGATCTGCCCATGTTCAAAGAGGCTGGCAACATCTTGAATGTGAGTTATCTCACAAAACTCTTCGATGATTTTTCGATAGTGCTCTATGATTTTTCGGGGGCACTGCGGTGCTGTTTTCAGTGATCCGTGAAAGACATAAGTTCACCGCGGCATCGCCCCATAGAAAGACCGAATCCAGATCAGCAGCCTAAATTCAAAGAAAAATCACCGGGGCCAAACTCCACCAAACATGAAAAAGGCCACCCGAAGGTGGCCTTTTTGCCATCGAAGCAAAACTGCTCAGCTTTTCAGCGCCGCCGCGATCTCCCGCTCGCGTTTGCGCGTGGCGCGCGCCACCCAGATCGCGTAGCTCACGATCACGAGGGTCACCGTCACGATCAGCAGCGTGGCCGCCGCGTAGATGGTCGGGTTGATGCCGCGCCGCGCGTAACCGAAGATCACCTGCGGCAGCGTGTTCACGCCCGGGCCGGAGAGGAATTCGGAGATCACCACGTCGTCGAACGAGAGCGTGAACGCCAGCAGGAAGGCCGCGAGCAGGGCCTGGAAGATGTTGGGCAGCGTGATCAGGAAGAACACCTGGTGCGGCCTGGCACCCAGGTCCATGGCGGCGTCCTCGATCGCACGGTCCATCTCCAGCAAGCGCGACTGGATCACCACCACGCCATAGGCCATGCCCAGCAGCGTGTGGCCCAGGATGATGGTGAGCATGCCGCGCTGCGGCCAGCCGAACAGGTTCTGCGCGCCCACGGCCAGCAGCAGCAGCGACAGGCCGATGATCACCTCGGGCATCACCAGCGGCGCGTTCACCATGCCGCTGAAGATGGTGCGGCCGAGGAAGCGGCGGTAGCGCACCAGCACGAAGGCCGCGAAGGTGGCGAGCACCGCCGACAGCAGGCCGGTGATGGCCGCCACCTTGAGCGAGAGCCAGAAGCCCTCGACGATCTTGGTGTCGCGCGTGAGCGCCTCGTACCAGCGCAGCGAGAAGCCAGTGAAGCGCGCATCCTGCCGGGTGCTGTTGAACGAGAACACGATCATGAACACCAGCGGCAGGTACAGGAACGCGTAGACCAGCGTGAGCCAGGCCTTGCCGAAGTGTTTTTCGAGCAGTTGTTTCATGGTCCGGCTCCTCAGCGCTTCTCGGCGGGATCGCTGCTGTAGTGGTAGTACAGCGCCAGCGGGATCACGATCAGCGCGATCATCACCACGGCCAGCGCGGTGGCGCGCGGCCAGTCGTTGGCGGTGAACATCTCGTCCCACACCACGCGCCCGATCATGAGGTTCTCCGGTCCGCCCAGCAGCGAGGGGATCACGAACTCGCCCACGCAGGGGATGAAGACCAGCATGAAGCCGGCGATGATGCCGGCCTTGGACAGCGGCACCGTGATCAGCCAGAAGGCCTTGAACGGCGAGGTGCCCAGGTCGTAGGCGGCCTCCAGCAGGCGAAAGTCCATCTTCACCAGGTTGGCGTAGAGCGGCAGGATCATGAACGGCAGGTACACGTAGGTCATGCCAATCAGCATGGACACGTTGGTGTACAGCATGGGAATCGGCTCGCTGATCAGACCGATGGACATCAGCAGCCGGTTGAGCACGCCCTGGTCGGCCAGGATGCCCTTCCAGGCATAGACGCGCAGCAGGAACGAGGTCCAGAACGGCAGCATCACCATCAGCAGCAGGGCCGGCCGGATGCTGGCGGGCGAGCGCGCGATGAAGTAGGCGAAGGGGTAGCCGATCGCCAGGCACAGCACGGCCGTGCACAGCGCGTACCAGATCGATCGCAGGTAGGCGTCGATGTAGAGCGTGCGGAACAGCGGCGCGCCCTCTTCCGTGCGGAAGATCGCGAGGTAGTTCTCGTACTTCAGGCTCAGGATGCCGCTCACCGGGTCCCAGATGGGCTTGAACGGGCTGATGTCGCCGCCCATGTCCACGAAGCTGATGTACAGCAGGATCAGGAAGGGCAGGAAGAAGAACAGGATCAGCCAGCCATAAGGCACGCCGATGACGAAGCGCTTGCCGGGGACGGGGATGTTCGTGGCCATGGTCAGTCCCTCAGCACCACACCGGCGCGGTCGTCCCACCAGAAGTACACGTCGTCTTCCCAGGTGATGTCGGAGAGGTCGTGGCGCGAGGTGTTGGCCTCGGTGACCTTGACCTTGGTCCCGTCGGTGGCCAGCACGATGTAGGTGTTGTAGGAACCGAAGTACGCGATCTCCTTGACCTTGCCGGTGAACACGTTGGGGCCCGCGTCGTCCGGTCGTCGCTTGCTGATCTCGATCTTCTCGGGCCGCACGGCGATCGCCACCGGCATGTTGAGCGTGCCGCTCACGCCGTGGCCGACGTGGATCTCGCCGATGCCGGTGGTGGCCGCGCAGCGGTCGGTCTCGTCCACGCTGAGCCGGCCCTCGAACAGGTTGACGTTGCCGATGAAGTCGGCCACGAAGCGGTTGGCGGGGTGTTCGTAGATCTCTTCCGGGCTGCCCACCTGCAGCACCCGGCCCTTGCTCATGATGGCGATGCGGCTGGCCATGGTCATGGCCTCTTCCTGGTCGTGCGTGACCATCACCACCGTCACGCCCACCTTCTCGATGATGTTGACGAGCTCGAACTGGGTCTGTTCGCGCAGTTTCTTGTCCAGCGCACCCAGCGGTTCGTCGAGCAGCAGCAGCTTGGGCCGCTTGGCCAGGCTGCGCGCCAGCGCCACGCGCTGCTGCTGGCCGCCCGAGAGCTGGTGCGGCTTGCGCTTGGCGTAGGGCGTGAGCTGCACCAGGCCCAGCATCTCGTCGGTGCGCTGCTGCACCTCGGCTTTCGGCAGGCCTTCGCGCTTGAGGCCGAAGGCCACGTTTTCCCAGATGTCCAGGTGCGGGAACAGCGCGTAGGACTGGAACATCATGTTGACCGGGCGGTCGTAGGGCGGCATGGCCGCCACGTCCTGGCCGCCGAGCAGGATGCGCCCGGAGGTGGGCTTCTCGAAGCCCGCGAGCATGCGCAGCAGGGTGGACTTGCCACAGCCCGAGCTGCCCAGCAGCGCGAAGATCTCGCCCTTGCCGATCGATAGCGACACCTCGTCGACCGCCACCGCTTCATCGAAGCGCTTGACCAGTTTCTCGGTCACCAGAAAACCCGTTGTGTCTGCCATGTGGATGTCCGTTTCTTCTTCGCTGGACCAACAAAAAAAAGAGCCGCTCAACCGGGGAGGATGAGCGGCCCTTCTACCTGAGTAAGGGAACGGTGGTGTTTACTTGCCGCGTTTGAAGGCGTTGTAGGTTTCGTTGACGACGCCGGAGACGTCGTTGGAGAAGCCACCGGTGGGGATCAGGCGGGCCGTGTCTTCCGGACCCAGGAAGGTGGTCTTGTTGCCCTTGACCTCGTCCTTGATGTCGGCCAGCGCGGCCTTGTTGCCGGTGGGGTAGTTCAGTTCGTTGGCCATGGCCGCGGCGTTGGCGGCGCGCAGGTAGAAGTCCATGAAGACGTGCGCGTTGTTCACGTGCTTGGCGTCTTTCGGGATCGCCATGGTGTCGATGAACACCAGACCGCCGCCGGTGGGCAGCAGGGGCACGATCTCGTCCTTGCCGCCGGTTTCCTTCACGCGGCCGGCAGCGATGTTGATGTCGCCGGACCAGCCGATGAAGGCGCAGGCCTTGCCGCCGGCGATGTCGTCGATCATGGTGCTGGAGAACAGGCGCACGTCCTTGCGCACCTTCTTGAGCATCTCACCCGCGAGCTTGAAGTCTTCCGGGTTCTCGCTGTACGCGGGCTTGCCGACGTAGTGCAGCGCGACCGGCAGGATCTCGCTGGGCGAGTCCAGGTAGGCGATGCCGCAGGATTTGAGTTTGCTGGAGTACTCGGGCTTGAAGACCAGGTCCCAGGCGTTCTCGGGCATGGGCATGCCGCCCAGCGCCTTCTCGACCTTCTGCTTGTTGATGCCCACGGTGGTGAAGCCCCAGGCCCACGGCACCAGGTGCTTGTTGTCCGGGTCCACGCCAGCGATCTTGGCCATGAAGTCGGTGTCGAGGTTGCCGTAGTTCTTGAGCTTGCTCTTGTCGATCGGCTGGTACAGGCCGCCGTCGATCTGCTTCTTGGCGAAACCGGCGGTGGGGATCACGATGTCGTAGCCCGAGTTGCCGGCCACCAGCTTGGCGTGCAGCGCTTCGTTGTTCTCGAAGGTGTCGTAGTTCACCTTGACGCCGTATTCCTTCTCGAAGTCGGCGATCAGGGTTTCGGTGATGTAGTCGGGCCAGTTGTAGACGTTGAGGACCTTCTCATCGTCCAGCACCGGGCCAGCCGGCGCGGCGGGGGCGGCCGCCACGGGCGCCGGTGCCGCAGGCGCGGCCACGGGCTCCTCTTTCTTGCCACAGGCGGCCAGCAGGATCGCCGACATCGCCAGAACCAGGACTTGCTTTTTCATGGTGTTGCTCACTCCAGGGAGGTAATTGACCGAAAGAACTCAACCGGGCGGGGCTGACATGCCTGAACGTGCTAGCAATATTCAGACCCAGCGCCGGACAGCGCCACCAGACACGGGCCTGATGGAATATCCGGAAAACATTCTAGTCAAGCCAGCTGGCCTTCGGCGCGCAACTCTTCCAGGGTCGCGTCCAGGCAGCGGTGGATGAGGTCCATCATCTCGTCGACCTGGGCGCGCGTCATCACCAGCGGCGGGGCGATGATCATGCGATCGCCCACGGCGCGCATGATCAGGCCGTTCCTGAAGCAGTGGGCGCGGCACTTCATGCCCACGCCCAGGGCCTCGTCGAACATCTGCTTCTTGGCCTTGTTTTTCACCAGCACCAGGCCGCCGACGAAACCGCAGGTCTCGGCCGCACCCACCAGCGGGTGGTTCTCCAGCGCCTCGAAACGCTCGGCCAGGTACGGGCCGGTGTCGTCCTTGACGCGCTCGACCAGCTTTTCGCGCTCCATGAGCTCGATGTTGGCCAGCGCCACCGCGCAGGCCACCGGGTGGCCGCTGTAGGTGTAGCCGTGGTTGAACTCGCCGCCCTTCTCGATCAGCACCTTGGCCACGCGGTCGCCCACCATCACGCCGCCCAGCGGGATGTAGCCGCTGGTCACGCCCTTGGCGAAGGTGATCAGGTCGGGCCGGTAGCCGAATTTCTCGTAGGCGAACCAGTGGCCCAGGCGGCCGAACGCGCAGATCACCTCGTCGGAGATCAGCAGGATGCCGTGCTTGTCGACGATGCGCTGGATCTCGGGCCAGTAGGTGGACGGCGGGATGATCACGCCGCCGGCGCCCTGCACCGGCTCGGCGATGAAGGCCGCCACCTTGTCGGCGCCGATGGAGAGGATCTTTTCTTCCAGCCAGCGCGCGGCGCGCAGGCCGAAGTCGGCCTCGGTCTCGCCGGGGTTGGCGTTCTCGAAGAAGTGCGGCTGCTCGATGTGCACGATGTCGGGGATCGGCAGGTCGCCCTGGGCGTGCATGCCGCTCATGCCGCCCAGCGAGGCGCCGGCCATGGTGCTGCCGTGGTACGCGTTGTGGCGACTGATGATCACCTTGCGCTGCGGCTGGCCCAGCAGGTCCCAGTAGCGGCGCACCATGCGCACGTTGGTGTCGTTGCTCTCGCTGCCGCTGCTGGAGAAGAAGACGTGCTCGAACTTGCGGCCCCGCACCTCGGGCGCCAGCTGCGCCAGCTTGGCCGCCAGCTGCACCGCCGGCACGTTGGTGGTCTGGAAGAAGCTGTTGTAGAACGGCAGCGTCATCATCTGCTGGTAGCCCGCGTCGGCCAGCTCCTTGCGGCCGTAGCCGGCGTTGACGCACCACAGGCCGCTCATGGCGTCGAGGATCTTCGCGCCCTCGGAGTCCCAGATGTAGATGTTGTCGGCGCGCGTGATCACGCGCGAGCCGCGCGTGGCCAGGTCGCCGTGGTCGGTGAAGGGGTGGATGAAGTGCGCGCTGTCCAGCGCCTGGATGGCCTTGGTGTCCAGCTGCTCGGCGCGGCGGACCAGGGCGGGCGGGGCGATGAGGGTCGAGGTGTTCATGCGGGCGTCTCTTTCAAACATGCAGAAGCAGGTGCTCGCGTTCCCAAGGCGAAATCACCTTCATGAACTCGTCGAACTCCAGCTCCTTGATCTCGGTGTAGATGGTGATGAATTCCTTGCCCAGCACGTCGTGCAGGTCGGTCTCGCGGCGCAGCCAGTCCAGCGCCTCGCCCAGGCTGCGGGGCAGCGCATAAGGTGAGAGGTAGGCGTCGCCGCGCATCTCGGGCTTGGGCTTGATCTTGTTCTTCAGGCCCAGGTAGCCGCAGGCCAGCGTCATCGCCATCGCCACATAGGGGTTGGCGTCGGCGCCGATCACGCGGTTTTCCACGCGGCGCGCCTCGGGCGAGGAAATCGGCGAGCGGATGCCCACCGTGCGGTTGTCGTGGCCCCATTCGATGTTGATCGGCGCGGCCGTGTGGCGCGAGAGGCGGCGGTAGCTGTTCACATACGGCGCGACCAGCACCATGGCCGCCGGGATGTAGCGCTGCAGGCCGCCGATGTAGTGGTAGAACGATTCGGAGGGCGTGCCGTCGTCGTTGCTGAAGATGTTCTTGCCGGTGGCCTTGTTCAGGATGCTCTGGTGCACGTGCATGGCCGATCCGGGCTCGCCTGCGATCGGCTTGGCCATGAAGGTGGCGTACATGTCGTGCCGCAGCGCCGACTCGCGCACCGTGCGCTTGAAGAAGAACACCTCGTCGGCCAGACCCAGCGGGTGGGCGTGGAAGAAGTTGATCTCCATCTGGCCCGCGCCGGCCTCGTGGATCAGCGTGTCCACGTTGAGCTTCATCTTGTCGCAGTAGTCGTAGATCTCCTCGAACAGCGGGTCGAACTCGTTGACCGCGTCGATGCTGTACGACTGGCGCGAGGTCTCGGCGCGGCCGCTGCGCCCGATCGGGGCCTTGAGCAGCGTGTTCGGGTCGGTGTTGCGCGCGGTCAGGTAGAACTCCAGCTCGGGCGCAACCACCGGGTCCAGGCCCTCGGCATCGAACAGGTCGCACACATGGCGCAGCACGCTGCGCGGTGCGAACGGAACCAGCTTGCCGGTGTGGTCGAAACAGTCGTGGATCACCTGCGCCGTCGGGTCGGTGGCCCAGGGCACGATGCGCGCCGTGGTCGGGTCCGGGCGCAGTTGCATGTCGCGGTCGGTCGGCTCGATCACGTCGTAGTACGGCCCGCTGGCCGGGAACTCGCCGGTCACCCCCATGGCCACGATGCCTTGCGGCAGCCTCATCCCCCGGTCTTCGGTGAACTTCTCACGCGGCAGGATCTTGCCGCGCGCCACGCCGGTCAGGTCGGGCACCAGGCACTCGACTTCGGTCACGCGGTTCTGGTTGAGCCAGTTTTCCAGATCGTTGAAGCTCATCTTTTGGGGGGCTGTCATGTGCCATCTCCTGTAGGTGTGTTGTCGTTCGGGTAAGGCGGTCGGCAGGGCGAAAAGGGGGTCAGGCGCTGGCGCTGGCGGCGCTGCGCGCCAGGTCCGCATGCTGCAGGCGCAGGTTCATGCGCTGGCGGCAGGCGCGACCGAAGGCATCGAAAATCGCGGCGTAGAAAGGGGTTTCCCAGCAGCGCCACTCGGGGTGGAACTGCACGGCATAGGCAAAGGTGCGCGCACCGCGCACCCCGAAGGCTTCCACCAGGCCGTCGGGAGCGTGCGCCAGGGCGTCCAGCCCGGCGGCCAGGCGGTTGATGCCCTGGCCGTGCAGCGAGTTGACCTGCGCCTCGGGGCCGCCGGCCCACTCCTCGAACACGCTGCCCGGTGCGAAGCGGATGGCGTGGCGCGGCGCGTACTGCTCGTCGGGCGGGGCGATCTTGGGTTCGCGGTGGTCCATCATGCCGGGCACCTCGTGCACGCGCTGGTGCAGCGTGCCGCCCAGGGCGACGTTGATCTCCTGGAACCCCCGGCAGATGCCCAGCAGCGGCACACCTTCGTGCACGCAGGCCTTCACCAGCGCCAGCGTGAGCAGGTCGCGGTCGGCGTCCAGCGGCAGGCTGGGGTCGGCCACGTCCTCGTTGAAATGGGAGGGGTGCACGTTGGACGGCGAGCCGGTCAGCATCACCCCGTCCACCAGGGCGAGCAACTCGCTGATCTGGCCGGTGTCGGCCAGCGGGAACATCACCGGCTGGGCCTGGGCCCCGACCTTGACGGCCCGGGCGTATTTGTCACCCAGCAACAGAAAGGGCATCTGATGCCCGTGATCGCCCATCAGGCGGTGATCGGCGGGCAGCCAGACCATGCAAGGCGGCTTGTTCATGAAGACTCCAGACAATGGCATTCATTGTGGGGGGCCAATTGGATCAGAATGAGGGCCATTTGGCCCCATGTTATGGTGCCAATGGCGCCCCCCTGCGCCGCTGACGCGGCTTCCCCCCGGAGGGGGGACCGCACCTTTGGCCCGGCGAAGCCGGTTCCACGGTGCGTCTGGATGGGGCCATTTCACGCCGGCTGCTGCTTTGGAATTCTCCTTATGTTGTCTGAATTTCTGTTGGCCGAGATGAGCCGCCTGGGCGCGCAGGACGCCTTGCCCCTGCACCGGCAGCTCTACGAGGCGCTGCGCCGCGCCATGCTCGACGGCAAGCTCGGCGCGGGCGAGCGCCTGCCCTCCAGCCGCGACCTGGCCCAGGACCTGCGCCTCTCGCGCAACACGGTGGTGGCGGCGATCAACCAGCTCAGCGTCGAGGGCTACCTCGCCAGCCGCGTGGGCAGCGGCACCTTCGTCAACGACAACGTGCCCCGCGCCTCGCCGGGACGCGCGGCGCGCCCCGGCATGGGCCATTCCGCGTCCGCGCAGGCCGGGCGCCTGTCCACACGCGGCCAGGCGCTGGCCACCCGCTTCTGCGCCACCGAGCTGGAAGTGCAGCCCTTCACCCCCGGCATCGCCGACTTCAGCGCCTTCCCGCTCACGCTCTGGCAGCGCCTGCAGAACAAGCACTGGCGCATGACCTACCCGGACATGCTGGACTACAACGACTCGGGCGGCTACGCCCCGTTGCGCCGCGCGGTGGCCGACTACCTGCGCGTGTTCCGCAGCGTGCACCTGGAGGCCGACCAGGTCGTCATCACCAGCGGCACCCAGCAGTCGCTCGAACTCTGCGCGCGCCTGCTGGCCGACCACGGCGACACCGTGTGGGTGGAAGACCCGGCCTACTGGGGCGCGGTCAAGGCCTTCATGGCCACCGGCCTGAGCCTGCACCCGGTGGCGGTGGACGAGCAGGGCATCAACCCCAGCACGGCCGACAACGCGCGCCCGCCGCGCCTGATCTACGTCACGCCCTCGCACCAGTACCCCACCGGCGCCGTGATGTCGCTGCCCCGGCGCCACCAGCTGCTGGCCACCGCGCGCGCGCACGACGCCTGGGTGCTGGAGGACGACTACGACAGCGAGTACCGCTTCAGCGGCCCGCCGATCTCCAGCCTGGAAGGCCTGGACACCGATGGCCGCGTGTTCTACATGGGCACCTTCTCCAAGGTGCTCTACCCGGGCCTGAAGATCGGTTACCTGGTGGTGCCCAAGCCACTGGTGGCGGCCTTCAAGCAGGCCCACTACGACCTCAACCGCCCCGGCCAGATGCCGGTGCAGGCCGCCCTGGCCGAGTTCATCGAGATGGGCCACTTCGCCAGCGCGCTGCGGCGCGCGCGCCAGAACTACGGCGAGCGCCGCCAGTGCCTGCTGGAGGCCTTGAAGCCGGTGCTGCGCGACGACCTGCCCGAGGGCCCCAGCATCAGCGGCGCCGAACAGGGCCTGCACCTGTGCCTGCGCCTGCCGCCCGAGGTGGACGACCGCGCGCTGGCGCAGCGCATCGCGCAGCACGGCCTCACTGTGCGCCCGCTGTCGGCCTACTGCCTGCAGCGCAAGGACCTGCACGGCCTGGTGATCGGCTACGGCTACGCGCCGCTGGCCGAGATCGAGCGCTGCGGGCCGCTGCTGGCGTCGGCGGTGCGGCAGGTGATGGGCAGCGCGCCATGATCGGCCTCGCCCGCAACCTCAGCACGCTCCTGGGCGCCGCGTTCGCCGGCGGCGATGCCACACCCCAGTCGCGCCTGAGCTGCCGCTTTCACGTCACACCGTTCGACGTCGGCCTGCGCGTGCTCAAGAGCGACCGCTACCTGCAGTTCGCCGAAGCCGCCCAGCTCGACTTCATGGTGCGCACGCGCCGCGCCCTGCCGCTGGTGCGCGCGGGCATCGGCTTCGTCAACGCCTCGCAGCTTGTGCGCTTCCTGCGACCCATCGGCCTGTTCCAGCGCGTGGACGTGCAGACCGCCATCGTGTTCGCCGACGAGAAGTGCGCCTACTTCGCCCACACCCTGCTGGTGCACGGCACGCCGCATGCGGAGGTGCTGGTCAAGATGAAGTTCAAGCAGGGCCGGCTGACGGTGCCGCCCCGCGACGTGTTCGGCGACTGCCCCGCCGAAAAGCCCGAGCGCCTGGTGGCCTGGGACCAGGCGCTGACCTAGGGACCGTCTGCCCTATTTTTTCAAGATGCGTTGCGGATCAAAAAGGCCATGCGCAAGGCGCGAAACGCAGACGGGCCGGTGGCCCGGCGAGGCTTCGCAACGCGGCGCATGGCCTTTTTGGCCGCAACCCGAAGGGAATGGGTTGAAAACAGCGCCACTCTTCGTTGCACTCCTAGGCCAGACATCCAGTCTGGCCGTCGTCGTGCGCCTCGATTGGCGCTGTTTTCAACCCATTCGCACTTGAAAAAATAGGGCAGACGGTCCCTAGATCACGTCCCGCAGGCGGTGCCACAGCATGCCCAGCGCCAGGCTGGGCGTGCGCAGCAGCGCGCCGCCGGGGAAGCGGCGGTGCTTCAGGCGCGCGTACACGTCGAAGCGCCCGGCCTGCCCCGCCACGGCCTCGGCCACCAGCTGGCCGGCCAGGCCGGTGAGCGCCACGCCGTGGCCGCTGAAGCCCTGCAGGTAGTACAGGTTGTCGCCCAGGCGGCCGAAGTCGGGCGCGCGGTTCATGCTGATGTCCACGAAACCGCCCCACAGGTGCTCGATCGGCACCTCGCGCAGCGCCGGAAACACCTCGCCCATGCGCTGGCGCATCAGGGCTTCCAGGTTCGCCGGTGTGCGCGTGGTGTAGCTCACCCGCCCGCCGAACAGCAGCCGCGAGTCGGCGCTGAAACGGAAGTAGTCCAGCACGAAGTTGTTGTCGCACACCGCCGCGTTGCGCGGGATCAGGCGCGCGCACAGCTCGGGGTCGAGCGGCGCCGTGCCCACGATGTAGGTGCCCACCGGCATGATGCGCGGCGCGATCTCGGGCGCCACGCGTGGGCCGTACTCGGGCAGCATGCAGTTGCCCGCGAGCACGCCGAAACGCGCCTTCACCTGGCCGCGCCCGGTGCTCGCCACCAGCGTGGCGCCGCGCTGCAGGCCAGTCACCGGCGAGTGCTCGAAGATCCGCACGCCCGCGGCCTGCGCGGCGCGCGCCAGGCCCAGCGCGTACTTCAGCGGGTGCAGGTGGCCCGAGCGCTGCTCGCGCGCGGCCGCCACGTAGCGCGGGCTGTTGATCAGGCGCGGCAGGTCGGCGCCTTCGGCCCAGTCCACCGCGATGCCGCGCCGCTTCAGGCCTTCCATCTCCTCGTGCAACTCCTGCGCCTTGCGCGCCGAGTCGGCCACGTACACATAACCGTTGACGCGATCGCATTCGATGCCGTACCGGGCGATGCGCGCGTCGATCAGGTCCAGCGCCTCCAGCGACATGTCCCAGGCGCGCTTCGCGTCCTCCGCACCCAGTTGCTGCTCGAACGGGCCCTGCCCGCTCGCGTAGCCCACGATGGCCTGGCCGCCGTTGCGCCCGCTCGCGCCGCTGCCGATGCGATCGGCCTCCAGCACCACCACCGAGAGGCCGCGCTGCGCGAGTTCGAGCGCCGCGCTCAAGCCGGAGAAACCGGCGCCGACCACCACCACGTCGGCGTCGATGTTTTCCTCCAGCGGCGGCAGCGCCTCGGGCCGCTGCACACTGGCCTCGTAGTAACTTTTCTGGTTGAGCTGGGTGTCCGAACCAATCAGCGACATCAGGCACCCCTCTGTCGCTTGGCGACCTGGCCGCTGAGGTAGGTCCAGACAAAAGTGGCCGCTGCGTTGGTCGTGAGCTCGGCATGGTCGTAGGCCGGAGCGACTTCCACGCAGTCCATGCCGACCCAGTTCAGGTCGGCCAGCGCTTCCAGGAAGGTGAGCACCTGCGAGCTTGTCATGCCGCCCGGTTCGGGCGTGCCGGTGCCGGGCGCGAAGGCCGGGTCGAGGCAGTCGATGTCCAGGGTGAGGTAACAGGGGCGCTGACCGATGCGCGCCCGGATCGCGTCGATGGCGGGCTGCAGACCCGCGCCGTCCAGCCCGCGCAGCGCGCGCGCCGTGAAGATCTGGCCGCCCTGGTCGGCCACGTACTCGCGCGCCGCGCGCTCGCCGCTGGAGCGGATGCCGATCTGCACCGTGTGCGCCGGGCTCGCCAGCCCCTCCTGCAGGGCCTCGTAGGTCCAGGTGCCATGGCCGGAGGGTTCACCGAAGTGGTCCACCCAGGTATCGCAGTGGGCATCGAAATGCACCAGCGCCAGCGGTTCGCCGCCATGCCGGGCCTTCGCGGCGCGCAGCAGCGAGAGCGTCACCGAGTGGTCGCCGCCCAGGAACACGCAATGGTGTTTCGCCATCAGCGCGGCGGCCTGTTCCTCGATGTGGCGGCGCACCTCGGGCAGCGGCGAGGCGTTGGGCAGGCGCATGTCCAGCGCATCGCCCAGGTGCGCCACGGGCGACACGTCGAACACCGGGTGGATGCCGTCGCACAGCATCAGGCTGGCGGCGCGGATCGCCTGCGGGCCGAAGCGCGCGCCGGGCCGGTTGGTCACCACGCCATCGAAGGGCACGCCCGCCACGGCAAAAGGCTGGTCGGCCAGCGGTGCGCAGGCCAGAAAGCGGTTGGTGTTGTTGGCGTAGGCAAACTGACCCATGGCCATGGAAAACGTCCTCGCAGAACAGGGTGCCAGAAGATACCCCCCGGCGCCGGCGCCCATGAGTCCAATTGACCGGCGGCGCCGGCGTCCACCGGGGGCCCGGTTGCCGAGGTGACTTTCGTCACTTCCGCGATGCGCCCCCAGGACCTACGATGCCTCACCATGCACGCCCTGGTTGCCCCGCCCGCCCACGCCGCGCCCGACCCGCACGGCGCCACCGGCCTGCTGGTGGTGGACGACCACGACCTGCTGCGCCTGGGCCTGCTCACCCTGGTGCAGGCCCACGCCACCGACAGCGGGCGCAAGATCAAGGTGCTGGAATCGCGCACGCTGCAGGAGGCGCTGGAGCTCTACGCCCAGTACCGGCAGCGCATCGGCCTGGTGCTGCTGGACCTGCACCTGCCCGACGCCCACGGCCTCTCCGGCCTCACCGCCTTCGTCAAAGCCTTCCCCGAAGCGCCGGTGGTGGTGCTCTCGGGCGTGAACGACCCCGGCCTGATGCGACACGCCCTCTCGCGCGGTGCGCGCGCCTACCTCGCCAAGTCGGGCGACCTCAAGGAAGTCATCGGCTACATCCGCTCGCTCGGGCTGTTCGGCCCCGCACCGGCGCCCGAGCCGGCGGCCCAGCCCGTGCTGCGCCACGTGCGCAACGCCGACGGCGAATCGCTGCAGCTCACCGAGCGCCAGGCCCAGGTGCTGGAGTGGGTGCTGGCCGGCCAGTCCAACCGCGACATCGCCGAGCGCGCGCACCTCAGCGAAGGCACGGTGAAGAACCACGTCTCGGCGCTGCTGCTGCTGTTCGGCGTGCGCTCCCGCGCGCAACTCATCAGCTTGTTGCGGTGACGGAACCGCACACCGGCGACCTGACGCAGCAGCGCGTGCTGCGCGAGCAGGTCGCCGCCCTGTACGCCACCTCGCTGAGCTCCACCGTCGCCGACACGGTGCTCGCCTGGGCCCTGTGCGCGCTGTTCTGGTGGCAACTGCGCGACCCCATGGTCTTCGTGTGGCTGGGCCTGCACACCATCCAGGTGCTGCGCTACCCGCTCATCCACGCCTACTTTCGCGACCCCCAGGCCGCCGCGCGCAGCGCCTTCTGGGCCCGGCGGCAGTGGCGCGAGCTGCTCTACTACAGCGCCACCTGGGGCCTGGCGCCCTGGCTGTTCATGCCGGCCGATGACCTGCCCATGACCACGCTGCTCATGCTCATCATGCTCGGCCTGGTCAGCGGCGGCGTGCCCTCGGTGGCACCGCGCTGGGTCTCGGTGCTGGCCTTCGCGCTGCCCATGATGGCCGGCCTGATCTCGGCCCTGCTCTGGCACGGCGGCACCACCCACCTCTTCCTCGCGGCCTGCGCCGGCATCTACCTGGCCGCCATGCTGCACTTCGCGCGCCGCCAGCACGAGCTGCTCACCGCCTCGCTGCAGATGCGCTTCGAGAAAGAGGCGCTGGCCGAACAGCTCGAGCAGCAGATGGCCGCCACCCAGCGCGCCAGCGAGGAGAAGACGCGCTTCTTCGCCGCCGCCAGCCACGACCTGCGCCAGCCGCTGCACGCCATCGCCCTCTTCGGCGCGGTGCTCGACAAGGCGCTGCAAGGCCAGCCCGCGCACACCCACGCGCAGCGCCTCATGGGCGCGGTGCATTCGCTGGGCACCTCGCTGGACACCATGCTCGACGTCTCGCGCCTGGACGCGGGTGTGATCGAGGCCGATGTGCAGGACGTGCCGCTCAACACCGTGCTGCAGGCCCTGCACCCCTCGTTCGCCTCGCGCGCCGAAGAACGCGAACTGCAGCTGCGCCTGCGCGCCACGCCGCTGTGGGTGCGCACCGACCCGCACCTGCTGCAGCGCCTGCTGGGCAACCTGATCGAGAACGCCATCAAGTACACACCACGCGGCGGCGTGCTGGTGGTGGCGCGGCCGCGCGGCGCGCAGGTCTGGATCGACGTGGTCGACACCGGCATCGGCATCGCGCCCGAACACAGCGACCGCGTGTTCGACGAGTTCTACCAGGTCGACAACCCCGGGCGCGACCGCACGCGCGGCCTGGGCATCGGCCTGTCCATCGTGCGCCGGCTCTCCCTGCTGTTGAACCACCCGGTGCGCCTGCGCTCCTGGCCCGGCCATGGCACGCGCTTCCGGGTCACCGTGCCTCGCGTCAAGCCCACGCCCGAGCCCACCCTCTACACCCGGCCGGCCTCCCTGGCGGCCAGCCAGGCACTGCCGCGCCGCGTGCTGCTGGTCGACGACGAGGCCGACATCACCGACGCGCTGAGCGCCTTCCTGCAGGCCTGGGGCGTGGCCTCGGAGACCGCGCGCGACGAGGACGGCGCCGCGCTCGCCCTGCAGGCCGCCGCCGCGCGGCGGCAGCCCTTCGATGCCCTGGTGTGCGACTACCGCCTGGCCGAAGGCGCCGACGGCCTGGCCGCCTCGCAGCGGTTGCGCACGCGCTTCGGCCTCACCCTGCCCGTGCTGCTGATCACCGGCGAGACCGCCCCCGAACGCCTGCAACGCGTGCGCGACTCGGGCGTGCCGGTGCTGTTCAAACCCGTTGACCCTGAGCGGCTGCTGCAGGCCCTGGCCCACCTCGCGCCACCTCCGCCCACGTCGTGACTTTCGGCACTGTCGTCGGTGCCGGGCTTTGCCTATCGTGCCAAGCCAAGGGCACCCACACCGCCCGGAGGTCTTCATGTTGGCTGTCACACCATCCCCGCGCCTGTCCTTTCCGCTGTGGCTCATGGCCTGTGTGCTGCTCGCGCTGCTCAGCGCCTGCGGCGGAGGCAGCGGCACCGAGACACCACCCGCGATCGAGCGCGTCTCGGCGGTGATCGGCCCGGCCGGCGGCACCGTCACCGGCCCCGACGGCGCCCAGGTGATCATCCCGCCCGGTGCGCTGCGCAGCAACACCACCATCGGCATCGCGCGTTCCGGCGCAGGCGCACCGATGCGCGATGCCTTCTGGCCCGCACCGGCGGCCACCTACGAGTTCACACCGCACGGCATCGCCTTCGAGACCCCGGTGACGATCCGCCTGCCCGTGCCGGCCGGCACTGTCGACCCGACCGCCTGGATGGCCTCCACCGACGCCGACTGGCAGGAGAGCGAGGCCACCCTGGCCGGCGGCTTCGCCAGCGTGCGGCGCAACACCTTCTCGTGGGGCATGGTGATCGGGGCCTGCAGCTCCAACCCCGCCGACCCACCCAACCCCGACCGCTGCTTCTCGCCGCGCGGGCACACCAGCGTGGTGGCCAACCCCGGCAACGCCCTCACGCTCACCGGCTACTCCAACGCCTACAACAGCTCGGGCGGCTCCTACCGGCTCGACGCCGCCGCCACGCTGACCTTCACCGCGGTCTACAACCTCTGGCCCAGTTGCGCGAGCGCCCGCGTCACCATGATTCGCCGCCAGCTCGACCGCAACCCGCAGGTGGTGGAAACGCTGTACGACCAGGCGAACATCGGCCTGACGCAGGGCGCCCATGGTGGGCGCGGCGCGGGCGGCACCACCGTGCTGCCGGTGCTCGCGCTCAGCCACCTCGACCAGGGCCGCCACGTGGTCGCCACCTACGTGGCCTGCCAGCGCGGCGACGGTTTCCAGGCCAGGTACTACGACGCCACGGTCATCAACGTGGCCGTGCCGGTGCCCACCACCACCCAGACCGTCGGCGGCAACGTGAGCGGCCTCGCCGGCACCGTGGTGCTGCGCAACAACGGCGCGGACGACCTCGCCATCAACGCCGACGGCCCGTTCACCTTCCCCACGCCGGTCGCCACCGGCGTGCCCTACAACGTCACCGTCGGCACCCAGCCGGCCGGCCAGACCTGCACCGTGCAAAACGGCAGCGGCACGGCCAACGCCGACGTGAACAACGTCGCCGTGAACTGCTCGGCCGGCTCGGCCCAGAGCTGGCAGGGCGCGACGTTGATCGAATCGAACGACCCCGGCCGGGCGTACAACCCCGTGGTCGCCACCGACAGCCAGGGCAACGCCTTCGCGGTCTGGGCCCAGGGCAACGGCAGCTTCGACAACGTCTGGGCCGCGCGCTACACCCCCGGCGGTGGATGGGGCATGCCGCAGGTGATCGACGACAACTCGGGCAACGCCACCGAGCCCCGGATCGCGGTGGACAGCGCGGGCAACGCCGTCGCCATCTGGGTGCGGGAAAACATCGTCTCCCGCCGCGGCGTGGTCGCCGCCAGCTACAGCGCCGGCACCTGGGGCGCGCCACAGGACGTGGAAGGCAACGCCGGCCAGGCGCGCGCGCCGCAGATCGGCATCGACGCCAGTGGCGTGGCCCGCGCGATCTGGATCCAGCACGACGGCAACTTCGAGCGTGTGCGCAGCGGACGCCTGCAGGGCGGCACCTGGGACATGAGCACCTCGTCCATCGACGGTGGCACCGGCAACGCCTCCGATGCGCAGATCCAGGTGTTCGCCAACGGCAGCGCCCTGGCCGTCTGGTCCCAGATCAGCGGCGGCGTCCCGCGCCTGTTCCACAACCGCTTCAACGGCATCGGCTGGTCCAGCGCAGACCACCTGGACGAGAGCAACACCAGCTTCAGCCTGGGCGCGCCGTCCCTCGCGGCGGATGCCAGCGGCAATGCCGTCGCTGTCTGGTCGCAGGGCACGGCCACCACCACGTCCACCGTGTTCGCGCGGCGCTACGCGGGTGGCACCTGGGGCGCGGCCGAACCCTTGTCGGGCGCCGCGGACTCCGCTGCCCGGGTCCGAATCGCCATGAACGCCAACGGCACGGCCACAGCGGTCTGGCAGGAATCGCTGGCCGACGGCCTGCAGACCTGGGCGCGCCGCCGCGCGGGCGCGAGCGCCTGGGGCACGGCGGTGCGGCTGGACACCCCGCTGGGCGCGAGCGACAGCCAGGGCGACCCCCAGGTGGCCATGGACCCGGCCGGCAACGCCACCGTGGTCTGGAGCCACACCCTGTCCGGCGGCAACCACCGCGACCTCTACGGCAGCCACCACAGCGCCACCACCAGCACCTGGAGCGCACCGGTGCTGCTGGACGCGGTGAACACCGGAGGCGTCAACAGCTGCTCGGTGGCGATGGACGCCAACGGCAACGCCATCGTGGTGTGGGACCAGGACACCGTCAGCGCGCGCCTGGACATCTGGGCCAACGTGTTCCGGTAAACCCTCGCTGCAGGCGGACCCGGGCGCCGGTATAGCATCGGGCCCGGCGCCGCCATCCGGCGTCGCCTTCCTGAGGACGACCACACATGAAGCTCTACTACTCCCCGGGCGCCTGCTCGCTCTCCCCGCACATCGCCCTGCACGAAGCCGGTCTGGCCTTCGAGGCGATCCCTGCGCCGACCAAGACGCACCAGCTGCCCGACGGCACCGACTACTACACCATCAACCCGCTGGGCTATGTGCCGCTGCTCGAACTCGACGGCGGCGAGCGCCTGCGCGAAGGCCCGGCCATCGTGCAATACATCGCCGACCAGGTGCCACAGAAGAACCTGGCCCCGGCCAACGGCACGCTGGCGCGCTACCAGATGCAATCCTGGCTGAACTTCATCGGCACCGAGGTGCACAAGGGCTTCTCGCCCCTGTTCAACCCGGCCACGCCCGACGAGGTGAAGACCGCCACCAAGGCCCGGCTGGGCCAGCGCCTGAAGTGGGTCGACGGTGAACTCGCCGGCAAGCAGTACCTGCTGGGCAACGACTTCAGCGTGGCCGACGGCTACCTGTTCACCGTCACCAACTGGGCGCCGCGCGTGGGCGTGGACATCACCGACCTGGCCAACCTCACGGCCTACCGCGCCCGCGTCGGTGCAAGGCCTGCTGTCCAGGCCGCCATGAAGGCCGAAGGCCTGATCTAAAGCCGGCTCAGAGCGCGCGCTGGCGCCAGGCCAGCGCCGCGCCCAGCCACAGCGCGACGGCAGAGAACACCAGGCCGCGCGCCAGGCCGCCCGGGCCGTCGGCGATGAAGCCCACCACCGTGGGGCCGACGATCTGGCCGGCCGCGAACACGATGGTGAAGGCGCTGATGCCCGCGGCCCATTGCGCGGGCGGCAGGTTGTGCCGCACCAGCGCGGTGGTCGACGCCACCACCGAGAGAAACACCCCACCGAACACCAGGCCCGAGGCCAGCACCAGCAGCCAGCTGCCGGTCAGCGCCGGGACGATGGCCGCCACGCCCAGCAAGGCGTTGAGCCGCGCCAGCGCCTGGCCGTCGCGGTGCCGGTCCAGCAGGCCGGCCCAGATGCGCGACGAGGCCACCACCGCGGCCCCCAGCAGCGCGTAGAACAGCGTAATCGCCCCCGACGAGCTGCCCTGCTCGCGCAGCAGCGCGATCACGAAGGTCATGTAGCCGATGTAGCCCACGCCGAAACCCGCGTAACCCGCGAGCGAGAAAGCGAAGTCGCGCACGCGGAACACGCGCCCGTGACCCGCCTGCGCACCGGCCGCCGGTGCCGCGTGAACCGCCAGCACACGCGCGGGCCAGACCATGAGCGCCGTGGCCAGCAGGCAGACCAGCGCCAGCCCCCACCAGGCCCAGGCCCAGCCGTGCGGCTGCGACACGGCCGCCGCCAACACCGGTGGAACACCCAGCGCCGACACCACGATGCCCAGCCCCGTGCCGCCGTAGTACAGCCCCAGCAGAAAGCCGCTGCGCCCGGGCTGGCGCGCGCCCAGCCGCGCCGCCAGCAGACCGCCCGCGATGAACACCAGGGCACTGGCCACACCGGCCAGCAGGCGCTGCGCAAGCAAGGGCGCGGCGGCCGTGAAGAACCCGCTCAGGCCCATGAACAGCGAGGCCAGCAGCGAGCCTGCGAGCAGCAACCCGGTGGGCGAGAAGCGCCGCATCAGCCAGGGCGTGGCCAGCGCGCCGATCAGGTAGCCCAGCGCGTTGAAGGTGTTCATGGCGCCGGCCAGCGTGTAGCTCCAGCCCAGGTCCTCGCGCATCGGCGGCAGCAGCAGGCCGTAGGCGAAGCGCGTGATGCCCAGCGACACCGCTGCGCCCAGCGAGAGCGCCAGCGCGAGCCGCACGTAAGGCGTGGTGTCGGGCACGTCGGTGAGAGAGGCGGGTTCGGTGCGTGGGTTCATGGCTGGGCCATTGTGGTTCAAGCCGCGCCCATCGGCGCCGGTGCCAATTCGGCGCGCAACGAAATGTCCACTGCCACGCGGCGGCCCCGCGCCACGCCGCCGCGCTTAAGCTGGCGCCATGCCCGACCCCAGACACATCGCTGCGCTTCAGCAGGCCGAACGCGAACGCTTCATCGCCACCCACCCGCAATCCCTGGCATTGGCCCAGGCCGCGCAGGCGCACTACCTGTTCGGCGTGCCCCTGCACTGGATGCGCGACTGGCCCAGCCCCGCTGCGCTGTTCGTGCGGGAAGCGCAAGGCGTCTCGCTCACCTGCGTGGACGGCTTGCACCACACCGACTTCTGCCTCGGCGACACCGGCGCCATGTTCGGCCACAGCCCAGCACCGGTGGCCCAGGCCATCGCCCAACAGGCCGCGCAGGGCCTCACCTGCATGCTGCCAGCGGCCAATGCGGTGACGGTGGGAGCAGGTCTGGAACGCGTGTTCGGCCTGCCGAAATGGCAGATGGCGCTGACCGCCAGCGACGCCAACCGCTTCGTGCTGCGCTGGGCCCGCGCCGTCACCCGCCGACCTCAGTTGCTGGTGTTCGACGGCTGTTACCACGGCGCCGTGGACGACACCCTGGTGGACCTCGACCCCGCCACTGGCCGCACGCTGCCGCGCCCCTCGGTGCTTGGCCAGGTGCACAACCACGCCACCTTCACGCGCGTCGTGCCCTTCAACGACCTGCCCGCGCTCGAAGCCGCGCTCGCGCAGGGCGATGTGGCCTGCCTGCTGGCTGAGCCCGCGCTCACCAACTTCGGCCTGGTGCCGCCGGCACCCGGTTTCTGGGACGCGGCGCGTGCGTTGTGTCGCCAGCACGGCACGCTGTTCGTGTGCGACGAAACCCACACCATCTCCACCGCGCTCGGTGGCTATGCGCGCGCCCATGGGCTGGCGCCGGACTTCCTGGTGGTCGGCAAGGCCGTGGCCGGCGGCCTGCCCTGCGCGGTCTACGGCTTCACGGATGAGATGGCCGACCGGATGGCCGCGGCCAAGGACACCGCCCCCGAAGGCCACAGCGGCATCGGCACCACGCTGTCGGGCAATGCCCTCACGCTCGCGGCGCTGGAGGCCGCGCTCCACCACCTGCACACCGACGCCAGCTACACCGCCATGCGGGCGCAGGCCGAACGGCTCGAAGCCGGCCTGCGCGATCGCATCGCCCACGCCGCCATGCCCTGGACGGTGACGCGCCTGGGCGCGCGCATGGAACTGCAGTTCATGCCGCACACCCCGCGCAACGCACAAGACGTGCGCGATCACGCGCAGGCCGAACTCGAAGCGCTCACCCACCTCTTCATGCTCAACCGGGGCGTGTTGCTCACGCCCTTCCACAGCATGATGCTGGCCTCGCCCGCCACCACCGCGCAGGACGTGGACCAGCTGCTGCAGGTCTTCGACGCCCTGCTCGCCGCGCTCGCGGCCGGCTGAGTCTTCAGGCCTCGCCCAACCCCAAGGGCGCGGGCGCGCGCAAGGCAATGCGGGTGAACAGGCGGTCGAACTGCGGGTCGCGTGGCTTGCGCGGGTTCAGCGGGTCCGAGTGCCGGGTAAAGGCTTCGTCCAGCACCTCCCAGTCGGCTTCGCTCAGCACCTTCTCGGCCACCGGCAACAGGTCGGTTTCCTCCAGCCGCATGTGCTCCAGGTAGAAGCCCACGTAACGCTGGACCTCGGCCTCGAACGCGGGCCGGTGCAGCTCGCCCATGTACTCCCAGGCCATCAGCAGGTGCATCAGCTCGCGCACCCGCATCTCGCCGCTCATGTGATCGCGCTCGAGCTGCTCGATGGTGCGCATCAGCTGCGGCGCGGCCCGCGCCAGGCGCGGGAACAGCAGGTTCGATTCCTTCGGGTGGTGGTTCTTCTCGGGGAAGGCGTCGATGTAGAACAGCATCGCGCGCAGCACATCGAAGTAGCGCTCGGGGCTGCCCGAGCCGGACGCGTCGGGGCCCAGCCGCACCATCTGCGACAGGGTTTGCAACATTGCGCTCAGGCTGGCGTGTTCATCGAGGATCACGCGCACGGCGTCGTGTGTCATGGGAGTCTCCTGCAGGAGCCCCGATCTTGGCGCGATGGCCGCGCACGCGCCTTGACGTGCGTCAAGCCTCAGCGTTGCGGCGGCTTCCAGCGCTTGAGCAGCAAGGCGTTGCTCACCACGCTCACCGAGCTCAGCGCCATGGCCGCGCCGGCCACCACCGGGCTGAGAAAGCCCAGCGCCGCCAGCGGGATGCCCGCCACGTTGTAGGCGAAAGCCCAGAACAGGTTCTGCCGGATCTTGCGCACCGTGCGGCGCGAAATGTCCAGCGCGGCCGCCACCAGCAGCGGGTCGCCGCGCATGAGCGTGATGCCGGCGGCATGCATGGCCACATCGGCACTGGCGCCCTGGCTGTGGCTCATGGCCATGCCCACGTCGGCGGCGGCGAGTGCGGGGGCATCGTTGACGCCGTCGCCCACCATGGCCACGGTGTGCAGGCGGTCCCCCACCACGGCCGCGCGCAGCTTGCGCACCACCGTCGCCTTGTCACCCGGCAGCACCTCGGCAATCACCTCGTCGTGGTCCGCGCGCAGGCCCAGCCGCGCAGCCATCGCCAAGGCCGCGCCCCGGTTATCGCCCGACACCATGAACAGGCGCATGCCCTGAGCCCGCAAACCGGCAATGGCCTCGGCCGCACCAACCTTGGGTTCGTCGCCGAACGCCAGCAAGGCCAGCGGCGACCAGGTGGCGGCCGCCGTGCCGTGGGCCGGCGTCTGGCTGGCCAGCACCGACACCGTCGCGCCGTCGGCCTGCAAGACCCTCGCACGCTCTTCCAGCGGCCCCAACACCACCTTGAGCTCGCCCATCCAGCGCAGGCTGCCCAAGGCCAGCAGCGCACCGTTCACGCGGCCCTGGCTGCCCCGGCCCGACACCGCTTGCACGTCCTGTGCGGCATCCGCCGCCACCTCGATCGAACGCGACGCGGCGGCTTCCAGCACCGCGCGCGCCAGCGGGTGCGCGCTCTGGGCCTGCATCGCGGCCGCCACCTGCAGCACGGCGATCTCGTCCACGCCCGGCGCAGCCTCGATCACCGTCAGGCGCGGATGGCCCTCGGTCAGCGTGCCCGTCTTGTCGAAAGCCACCGTGTCGACCTTGTGCGCGATCTCCAGCGCCTGCGCGTCCTTGATCAGGATGCCGTGCTGCGCCGCCACCCCGGTGCCGGCCATGATCGCCGCCGGCGTGGCCAGGCCCAGCGCACAGGGGCAGGCAATCACCAGCACCGCCACCGCGTGCAACAGCGCCTCTTCCATCGGCGCACCGGTCCACAACCAGCCCAGCAGCGTGACCAGCGCGATCACCAGCACCACCGGCACGAACACCGCCGCGACCTGGTCCACCATGCGCTGCACGGGCGCCTTGCCGGCCTGCGCGTCCTGCACCAGGCCGATGATCTGGGCCAGCACACTTTGCGCGCCGACCGCGCGCACCCGGACGTCCACCGCGCCTTCGCCGTTGAGCGAACCGCCAGTCACCGCGTCGCCCACGTCCTTGGGCACGGGCAGGGACTCACCGGTCAGCATGGATTCGTCGGCCTGCGTGTGGCCCTGCACCACCGTGCCGTCGGCCGCGAAGCGCTCGCCCGGCAACACACGGATCACGTCACCGGGCAGCAGCTCGTCCACCGCCACATCCGTGGTCTCGGTGCGGCGGATGCCGTCGGGCAACAGGTGGGCGCGATCGGGCCGCAGCGCGTGCAGCGCACGGATGGCCGCCGTGGTCTGGCGCTTGGCGCGGGCCTCCAGCCACTTGCCCAGCAGCACCAGCGTGATCACCACCGCCGAGGCTTCGTAGTACAGGTGCGGCATCTCACCCGCTTCGGCGCGCCACCACAACCAGGTCGACAGCGCCCAGCCGGCGGTGGTGCCGATCGCCACCAGCAGTTCCATGTTGCCGGTGCGCGCCTTGAGGGCGTGCCAGCCGGCGCGGTAGAAGCGCGCGCCGAGCACGAACTGCACCGGCGTGGCGAGCAGGAACTGGATCCAGGCCGGCAACATCCAGTGCTGCCCGAACAGGTCTCCGACCATGGGCACCACCAGCGGCGCCGACAGCAGCACACCGATCAACACCGGCAGCGCGTCGCGCGGCACGCCCATCACGCGCTCGGTGTCCACCTCGTCCATCGCCTCCAGCGTGCGCGGCTCGTAGCCCGCGTCGCGCACCGCGCGCTTGATGCGCGCCAGCGACTCGGCCTCGTCCACGCCGCTGAGCGTGACGCGCGCCGACTCGGTGGCGAGGTTCACGGTGGCGTCGTTCACACCGGGTTGCTTGCGCAAGGCCTTTTCCACCCGCGTCACACACGAGGCGCAGGTCATGCCGCCAATGCCCAGGTCGATCTGGGTGAGCGGATAGGTGGAGAAGGACGCACCGGCGTCGGCAGGGGCAGTGACCGTGTTCATGAAGGTCAGCATAAGCTTTACCACGATGGGAAGGTCAAGCGCTTGTTGCTAACTGTGACCAACACCGATCCCCCTTGACCTTGACACCATGTCAAGGATCACAATGGCTTCATCTTCCAATCAACCCCGAAGGAAATCACATGAAACAGATCCTCGACGTCCAGGGCATGACCTGCGGCCACTGCGAAAAATCCGTGACCACCGCGATCAAGCTGCTCGACCCCCAGGCCGAGATCCGCATCGACCGCAGCCAGAACAAGGTCGAAGTGGACAGCACGCAGACGCGCGAGGCCCTGGCCGAAGCGATCCGCGAAGAAGGCTACACCGTCACGGCCTGACCCCATGCCGGCCGACCGCCTTCTCCACACGCTGGCTTCCACCGGTGAGCCAGACCCGGGCGATGCGCTGATCCGCTGGCCGGTCAGCATTGGCAAGGCGGCGCAGCTTAGCGGCATCTCGCCCAAGATGCTGCGCCATTACGAGAGCCTGGGCCTGCTCGCCGCCGTGCCGCGCACCGACAGCAACTACCGCCAGTACAGCCTGGCCGACGTGCACACGCTGCGCTTCATCCGCCGCGCGCGCGACATGGGCTTCAGTCTGGACGCCATCACCGAACTGGTCAGCCTGTGGCACAACCGCCGGCGCAGCAGCGCCAGCGTCAAGCGCATCACGCAGAAACACCTGGACGAACTGGCCGAGCGCATCGAAGCGCTGCAGGCCATGCAGCGCACCCTGGGCCAGCTGCTGCACCTGTGCCCCGGCGACGACCGGCCCGACTGCCCGATCCTCGACGACCTCAGCCATCCCGCTTGCACAGTTGCTGCAAAAAGCAGCACAAAACTTTACAAACCCGCCACTTCGGCGGCACGGGGCGGAAACACGCGCGCCAGACACTGAAACCACTCCGCAGCCAGACCCCTTGTCCTGTGGAGATCGTCCTCAACAGTCACCAGGAGTCCTCATGAAATCGCTTCCGAAACGCGCGCTGATCGCCACCACCCTGGCCACCGCCCTGGTGGGCACCTTCGCCACCGCCCTTGTGCAGGCCTCGGCCCTGTCCCCCACCCCCAACACCGTCATCGCGCAGGCCGATACCGTGGTCCAGGCGGCTCCGAAGCCCGCCGTCAAGCCCGCAGCCCCCACGGCCGAGCAACGCGAGCAGAAACGCGCTGAGCGCCACGCCCAGATGCAGAAGAAGATGGCCGAACGCCAGGCCGCCTTCAAGGCCGAGCTCAAGCTCACCCCTGAACAGGAACCGGCCTGGAACGCCTTCATCGCCCGCACCCAGCCCCAGGCTGGCGCGATGCCGCGCCGCGGCGAGCGGGAAGACTGGTCCAAGCTGACCACGCCCCAGCGCCTGGACAAGATGCAGGCCCTGAAAGCCGAACGCGACGCCGCGATGGCCAAGCGCGTGGACGCGATCAAGAGCTTCTACGCCGTTTTGAACGCCGATCAACAAAAAGTGTTTGATTCAAAACACCTTGGAGGCTTCCAGCGCGCCGGCATGCACCGCGACCACGGCGGTCACCACCGGCACCATGGCGACCATCCCGGCATGAAAAAACCGGTCTGAACGGGGCCGCGAAGCGGCGCAGGGCTCCCGCTTTCTTATCCATATAAGTCTTTATTTAAAAATAGCAGTAGTAGTAGAGGGCGCTGTTCTGTGTGGACAAGCGCCCTTTTTCTTTCTGCATCAAAGACTTGTCTCACTCAGAAGCCTGTGTGAAGGAACCGGTTTCTGGTGAACGCCAACGGGGATAAAACACCGTTCAGGCATTTTTCTGTGGATAACTAGGTATTTGTTAAAAAGTTATCAACATGTTTGTGCAAAACCTTCGGTCGGGCGATGGAAACATGCCCTGACACCTGCGCAGCGTTCCCTGTCGAAACGCACCGACCCGGCTGGTAAGATGCGCCGCTTCACAGTCAAGCCTGCCGACCCGGCGTTCCTGCGGCTGGCCCGTTTTTGGATCTGTTTCGCCCATGTCTGTCGCCCTCGCAGGGAACGCGCCCGCCACCTTTGAAATCAAGAGTGCCCACCTGCCGCTGGTGGCGCTGATGCTCAAGTCGTCCAACCTGGACCTGCTGGCCGAGGAATTCGCCCAGCGCTTCGGCGACATGCCCGATTTCTTTGACCACGATCCGGTGGTCATCGACCTGCACCCCCTGAACGTGGCCGAGGCCCATGCCCTGCCCGACTTCGGCGCGCTGCAGACCTTGCTGCGCCAGCACCGCCTGAGGCCCCTGGCCGTGCGCGGGGGCACCATCGAGCAGACCGCGCTGGCCGTTGCTGCAGGCCTCACGCCCGCACCCGACGCCACGGTGCAGCGGGCCGCACCTTCGACGGCAACCACCGAGACCGCCGCGCCCGAACCGGTGGCGGTGGCCCAGCCGGTCCCGCTTCCTATCCCCGGTGCGCTGGTGATCGACAAGCCCCTGCGTTCCGGACAGCAGGTCTACGCGCGCGGCCGCGACCTGGTGGTCATGGCCATGGTCAATCCCGGCGCCGAGGTGATTGCCGACGGCAACATCCACGTCTACGCGCCGCTGCGCGGCAAGGCCATCGCTGGCGCGCGCGGCTATGGCGAGGCGCGCATCTTCGCGCTGTCCATGGCGCCTGAACTCATTTCCATCGCCGGCATTTACCGCACCAGCGAAGTGGCCCTGCCCGAATCGGTCCTGGGCAAGACCGCCCAGGTTCGCCTGGTGCCCGGCCCCGACGGCGACAAACTCGTGATCGACGCCATCGGCGTCTGAGACCGACCCTCTTTATTCGAATCGAAGGACTTTCACCATGACCAAGATTGTTGTCGTCACCTCCGGCAAGGGCGGCGTGGGCAAGACCACCACCAGCGCCAGCTTTGCGAGCGGCCTGGCCTTGCGCGGCCACAAGACCGCCGTCATCGACTTCGACGTCGGCCTGCGCAACCTGGACCTGATCATGGGCTGCGAACGCCGCGTGGTGTACGACCTGATCAATGTCATCCAGGGCGAGGCCAACCTGAACCAGGCCCTCATCAAGGACAAGCAGTGCGACAACCTGTTCGTGCTGGCCGCCAGCCAGACGCGCGACAAGGACGCCCTGAGCCAGGAAGGCGTGCACAAGGTGCTGACCGACCTCGCCGAGATGGGCTTCGAGTACATCATCTGCGACTCCCCGGCCGGCATCGAAACCGGTGCGCTCATGGCCATGCACTACGCCGACGAGGCCCTGGTCGTGACCAACCCCGAGGTCTCCAGCGTGCGCGACTCCGACCGCATCCTGGGCATGCTGGGCAGCAAGACGCAGCGCGCCATCGACGGCAAGGAGCCGATCAAGGAACACCTGCTGATCACCCGCTACAACCCCGGCCGCGTGGCCGACGGCCAGATGCTCTCGCTCGAAGACATCCAGGACATCCTGCGCATCAAGCTGATCGGTGTGATCCCGGAAAGCGAAAGCGTGCTGACCGCGTCCAACCAGGGCATGCCGGCGATCCACCTCAAGGGCACGGACGTGGCCGAGGCCTACAGCGATGTGATTGACCGGTTCCTGGGCGCTGAAAAGCCGCTGCGCTTCATCGAGGCCGAAAAAGTGGGCTTCTTCAAGCGCTTGTTCGGAGGGAAGTAAGGCATGTCGATCCTGTCCTTCCTGCTGGGTGAAAAGAAGAAAACCGCCAGCGTCGCCAAGGAGCGTCTGCAGATCATCCTGGCGCACGAACGCAACGGGCGCAGCGCTTCCGAGCCCGACTACCTGCCCGCGCTGCAACGCGAGCTGGTGGCCGTGATCGGCAAGTACATCAAGATCAACCCGGACGACATCAAGGTCCAGCTCGACCGCCAGGACAACCTGGACGTGCTCGAGGTCAAGATCGAGCTGCCCGACCGCAAGTGATCGGCGGCGATTCGGGCGCGTTGGTGCAGCTCGAACCGCCAATCTGCCGTTTCGGGTGGCCCACCACCCATTCCATGCCGCGAATGCGCGGAACATCCGCCGCTTCCTAGACTCCATCCTCAGTGGGGATGGTGTTCCGGTGCGAGCCGCCGCCAACCCCCGTGTTTTGCGGCGCTGCTGTGTTTCTGCGTGATGCGGGGACGCGGTTTCAGACTGTCAGGCTTATCCTCTGGGCCGGTTGTGGGCAAAACTGGGCCGAGCAACGCCGCCTTTTCTTTCACCGCCGCGACGCTCTGTCGCGGCGGTCCTGCATCGTCGAAACGGACGAATCCGCCTCCTCGGGGCGGGCCGCGGGCACGAAATTTTCACAATGTCAATGCGCATACATTTGCGCCGCGCGGCCCGCACTACCATGCGCTCCAGCCCGCCCCCACGAACCCCCTCGACGGTGGGCGACAGATTCACAAGAAGGAGACAAGCATGAAGCAATCAGTCGAAGGTCGCGTGGTCGCAGTCACGGGCGGCAGTCAGGGTCTGGGTCTGGCGACCGCGAAGGCGTACGCAGAAGCCGGCGCGGACGTGGTGATCCTCGCGCGACGCGCCAGCCAGCTCGACGAAGCGCGGGCCAAGATCGAGGCCGTGGCCCAGGGCAAGGTCCTGTCCGTGGTGTGCGACGTGTCTTCGGCCGCCGACATCGAGCGTGCCTACGGTGACATCCACAAGGCCTTCGGCCGCGTCGACGTGCTGGTCAACAACGCCGGCAAGTCGCAGGTCTCCAGCTTCGAGGGCATCACCGACGAGATCTGGCAGTCGGACCTCGACCTCAAGCTGTTCGCCGCCATCCGCATGACGCGCATGGTCTGGCCCGGCATGAAGGAACGCCGCTGGGGCCGCATCATCAACGTGCTCAACACCTTTGCCAAGGCACCTGCCGCCGGTACCGCGCCGACCTCGGTCTCGCGCGCCGCCGGCATGGCGCTCACCAAGGTGCTCTCGGGCGAAGGCGGCCCGCACAACATCCTGGTCAATGCCCTGCTGGTCGGCCTGATCGACTCCGAGCAGACGCGCAAGTGGCACAGCGAGATCGCACCCGACAAGCCCTACGACGTGTTTACCTCGGAATTTGGCAAGACCATTCCGCTGGGTCGCCTGGGCCGCGCGGAAGAGTTCGCCAGCACCGCCCTGTTCCTGGGCACCGAAGGCGCGGGCTACCTCACCGGTATCGCGATCAACGTCGACGGCGGCAGCTGCCCGGTCGTCTGATCCTTCGCCCCGCCGCGCGGCGACAAGGCGCGGCACACCACCACAGGAGACAAGCAATGGACCGTAGAAAGTTCGCGGTAACCGCCGGCGTGGGCGCTGCTGGCGCCGTCATGGGTGCGCCTGCCATCGCGCAGCAGAACCCGAGTGTCAAATGGCGCTGGGTGTCGAGTTACCCGAAGACCCTGGCCACCTCGTACCCGATGACGCAGGCCTTTGCCCAGCGCGTGAGCGAGCTCACCGATGGCAAGTTCCAGATCCAGCTCTTCGGGCCGGGCGAGATCGTCGCGCCCCTCGCGGTGCTCGACGCGGTGCAGAGCGGTGCGGTGGAAGCCGGCTTCACCGCCACTTTCTTCTACTACGGCAAGGACCCGACCTTCGCCTTCGGTTCGGCGATCCCCTTCGGTCTGAACACACGCCAGCACGCGGCCTGGATGTACGCCGGCGGTGGCCTGGACCTGCTCAACCAGTTCCACGCGAACTACGGTGTGCACTACGTGCCCATGGGCTTCACCGGCGCGCAGATGGGCGGCTGGTACCGCAAGGAAATCAAGACCGTCAAGGACCTGGAGGGCCTGAAGATGCGCATCAGCGGCATCGGCGGCCAGGTCATGCAGCGCCTGGGTGTCACGCCCCAGCAGTTGCCGGCGGGTGACGTGTACGCGGCGCTCGAACGCGGCCTGCTGGATGCGGCGGAGTACACCAACCCCATCGACGACGAACTGCTCGGCATGCACAAGGTGGCCAAGTACTACTACTACCCCGGCTGGTGGGAAGGCAGCGTGCAGGTGGGCCACTTCATCAACCAGCAGAAGTGGGCCGAGCTGCCCGAGCGCTACAAGATCGCGGTGCAGGCGGTGGCGCGCGAACAGGAGCAGGCCATCATCAACAACTACGACGCCAAGAACGCGGCCGCACTCAAGCGCCTGATCGCATTGGGCGTGAACATCAAGACCTTCCCGCGCGAGGTGATGAGCGCGGGCTACAAGGCCACCTTCGAGCACATGGACGAGCTCGCGTCCAAGAATGCCAACTTCAAGAAGGTGATGGACCACTACATGGCCTTCCGCGCGGATGCCCTGCTGTGGTTCCGGGTGGCCGAGTCGTCTTACGACAACTTCGTGCAAGCCGAGTCGGTGCGCGTCAAGCGCTGAGTGCCATGCTGAACCTGTTCCTGGCGTTCAGCCGCTTCATCGACGGCGTCAGCGAATGGGCCGGCCGCCTTGCCAGTGCGCTGGTGCTGGTGGCCGTGCTCGTGTGCGCGGGCACGGCCACCGTGCGCTACGGGCTCAACGCGGGCTCCAACGCCTGGCTCGAGGCGCAGATGATCCTGTTCGGCGCCGTCGTGTACTTCGGCGGCGCGCAGGCCCTGCGCCTGAACGAACACATCCGCATCGACATCTTCTACGGCGCGCGCAGCGAACGCACGCGCCTGTTGATCGACTGCTTCGGCCTCGTCTGTTTTCTCCTGCCGGTCGCGCTGGTGATGGGCTGGATGACCTGGGACCTGTTCGCTGTGGCCTATGTCAGCGGCGAAGTCTCGGCCAATGCGGGTGGCCTGCCGATGTGGCCCGCGAAGGCCACGATCCCGATCGGTTTCGCCTTGCTCTTCCTGCAAGGCCTGTCCGAACTGATCAAGCGCATCGCCGCCCTGCAGGGTCGCCTGCACGTCGACCTGAGCTACGAAAAGCCCCAGCAGTGAACCAGGATACCCACGCCCATGTTTGAGTTCGGATTCATGCCGCCGCTGATGTTCGCGGTGATGGTGGTTTTTCTTCTCATCGGTTTTCCCGTGGCGTTCTCGCTGGCGGCGATCGGCCTGATGTTCGGCGCCATCGGTGTGTGGATGGGGCAGTTCGACGTGAGCTTCCTGCACGCCCTGCCGCTGCGCTTTCACGCCATCGTGGCCAACGACCTGCTGTGGTCCATTCCGTTCTTCACCATGATGGGCGCGGTGCTGGAGCGTTGCCGGCTGGCCGAAGACCTGCTCGAAGGGGTGGGCAAGCTGTTCGGCGCGGTGCCCGGCGGCGTGGCCTTCGCGGTCGTGCTCGTGGGCGCGGTGCTGGGCGCCATCACCGGCACGGTGGCGGCCTCGGTGGTGGCCATGGGCGTGATCTCGCTGCCGGTGATGATGCGCTACGGCTACAACATGCGGCTGGCCACCGGCGTGATCGCCGCCTCGGGCACCATCACGCAGCTCATCCCGCCCTCGCTGGTGCTGATCGTGCTGGCCGACCAGCTCGGTCGCTCGGTCGGCGACATGTACCTGGGCGCCATCGGCCCGTCCATCCTGCAGGTGGGCGTCTTTCTGTTGTTCATCGCGGTGGTGGCGATCTTCCGGCCGCACCACATGCCGCCGCTGCCGGCCGAGGTGCGCAGTGGCCCGAAGTGGAAGCTCGTTGGCCAGGTGTTGATGGGCATGCTGCCTGCCGCCGGCCTGATGTTCCTGGTGCTGGGCACCATCCTGGCCGGCTGGGCCACGCCCACCGAATCCGGCGCCATGGGGGCGGTGGGCGCCATGCTGCTCGCGGCCCTCAACCGCCGGCTCACGCTCGACACCTTGTGGAGCGCCTGCAAGAGCACCATGCGCATCACCACCATGGTGATCTTCATCCTCATGGGATCGACCATCTTCACACTGGTGTTTCACGGCATGGACGGCGGCCACTGGGTCGAGCACCTGCTGACCAGCCTGCCGGGCGGCCAGACCGGCTTCCTGCTGTTCGTCGCGGCCTTCATCTTCGTGCTCGCGTTCTTCCTCGACTTCTTCGAGATCGCCTTCATCCTGATCCCGCTGCTGGCGCCCGCGGCCAAGGCCCTGGGCATCGACATGGTGTGGTTCGGTGTGCTGGTGTGCGTGGTGATGCAGACCAGCTTCATGCACCCGCCCTTCGGTGTCGCGCTGTACTACATCCGCGGCATCGCACCGCCCTCGGTCAAGAGCTCGGACATCTACCTCGGCGCCATTCCCTGGATCCTGCTGCAGCTCGTGGTGGTGGTCGTGGTGGTGCTGTGGCCGCAGTCCGTGACCTACTGGCACGTGGAGGACAAGAAGCTGGATGCCGAGGTCATCGAGCAAAAGCTCGATTCGATCGCCATCCCGGTCTACGAATGAACAGACCCTAGTCGGACGAGGCCGCGATGCGCGAGAGCATGCGCTGGTTGATGAGCCGGATGCGGCCGTAGCCGCGCTCGATGATGCCTTGCGACTCCCAGTCGGTCAGCAGCTTGTGGATGGTCTGGCGCGTCACGCCCACGGCGGCGGCCAGGTCGTCCTGCGTGACGCGCGGATCGGCGTCGCTGCTGCGGATGACGATCTCGTAGTCCGACATCGCCAGCAGCGACTGCGCCACGCGCGCCGGGTAGTCGAAGGTGCGCAGGTTGGACAGGCTGTGCAGCGTGCGCCGGTACAGCGCGGTCACGCAGCGGCCGAGGTCGAAGCAGTTGCGCCAGTCGGTCGCCATGAGCTCGCGCACCGCCGCGCTGGACAGGTGCAGCACGCGCGAATGCTGCACCGCCGTGGCCGTGTGCGGTCGGGGCAGGCCGTCGAACTCGGAGATGACGCCGAACCACACGCCCGCGCTGAAGGCCCCGGCCAGGATCAGCTTGCCGTCGCGTGTGTACTCCGAGAGCCGCACGTTGCCGCTGAGCACGCCGAACATGCCCGAGGGCGGCGCGTTGATGCTGTAGACCACCTGCCCGGGCCGGTAGCGGCGCTCCACCGCCAGCGAGAGCATCTGGTCCACCATCTCGGGCCGCAGGCTGGCGAACCACGGATCGCGCGAGAGCTTGGCGATCCACAACGATCGTTCGGAGTCGGACATGCGGGACCTTTGCGCAGGAATTCGAGGGGGAACGGAAAGTATAGGGATTGACATTCAGGACCGCGAGCCGCGCCTTAGCATGAGGACGCACAAGAAGGAGACCCCATGAACCTGCCCGCCGAGTTCCAGACCGCGATGGCCGAGCGTTTCGGTGACCGTTTCTCCACCGCGCGCGCCCTGCGCGAGCAGCACGGGCGCGACGAATCGCGCTTCGACGCGCCACCGCCCGATGCCGTGCTGCACGCGCTCGACGAGGCCGAGGTGGCGCAGGCCGTCGCGCTGTGCCGCCGGCACGGCGTGCCGGTCATTCCCTACGGCGCGGGCTCCTCGGTCGAAGGCCAGCTGATCGCGGTGCGCGGCGGGCTCTCGCTCGACCTCTCGCGCATGAACCAGGTGCTCGCGATCCGCCCCGAGGAACTCTCGGCCACGGTGCAGGCCGGCGTCACGCGCAAGCAGCTCAACGAAGCGCTCAAAGCCACTGGCCTGTTCTTCGCGGTGGACCCGGGTGCCGACGCCACCCTCGGCGGCATGTGCGCCACGCGCGCCTCGGGCACGGCGGCGGTGCGCTACGGCACCATGCGCGAGAACGTGCTCGCGCTCAACGCCGTCACCGCCGACGGCAAGGTGTTGCGCACCAGCAGCCGGGCGCGCAAGTCGGCCGCGGGCTACGACCTCAAGAGTGTGTTCATCGGTTCCGAAGGCACGCTGGGCCTGATCACCGAGGTCACGGTGAAGCTGCATCCGGTGCCGGTCGCGATGTCGGCGGCGGTGGTGAACTTCCCCAGCCTGGGCGCGGCGATCGACACCGTGATCGAGGCCATCCAGTGCGGCGTGCCGCTGGCGCGCGCCGAGTACCTCGACGCGGCCAACCTGCGCGCCATCAACGCCTACAGCAAGACGGCACTGCGCGAGGCCGATTCGCTGTTCTTCGAGTTCCACGGCAGCGAGGCCGGTGTGCGCGAGCAGGCCGCCACGGTGCAGGCCATCGCCGCCGAACACGGCGGGCAGGACTTTGAATGGGCCGAGCGCCCCGAGGACCGCACGCGGCTCTGGAACGCGCGCCACACCGCCTTCTTCGCCATCCTGCAGTCGCGCCCCGGCTGCCGCGCGGTGCTCACCGACACCTGCGTGCCGATCTCGCGCCTGGCCGACTCGATCGCCGGCGCGCGCGCCCTGCTCGATGCGTCCAGCCTGCCCGCGAGCATCGGCGGCCACGTGGGTGACGGCAACTTCCATTGCGCCATCCTGGTGGACCCGGCCGCGGCGCACGAGGTCGAGGAGGCCGAGCGCCTGAACGCCGCCATCGTGCGCCTGGCGCAGTCCATGGACGGCACCTGCAGCGGTGAACACGGCGTGGGCCTGCACAAGGTGGGTTTTCTGGAGGGTGAGGTCGGTGCGCACGGCCTGCACCTCATGCGCGCGCTCAAGCAGGCCTTCGATCCGGAAGGCCTGCTCAACCCCGGAAAGATGCTGGCCTAGGCCGTGGGGAAATCCGGCGCGGGCACGCCCAGCACGCGCGCGCACTCGACGATCTGCGACCAGGTGGTCGCGTCCACCGGGATGCCCTGGGTTGAGCGCAGCGCGCGTGTGTCGCGCTCGGGCTCGCCAGGCACCCGCACCGGGGCCTGCGGGTCGGCCGCCGGCGAGGCCTTCACGTGCGCGGTCACGCGCGCCACCGTGTCGTCGAACCAGCCGGTGTCGATCAGGCGACCCGGCTCCATCACGATGGAGAACAGGCCGTTGACCAGGCCGCGCTGGCTGCCGGGCCCTTCGCTGGCGTTGGGCCCGCCGCTGAGCACGCCGCCCAGCACCTCGGCCAGGAAGGACAGGCCCCAGCCCTTGTGCTCGCCGAAGGGCAGCAGCGCGCCCTTGGGCTCTTCCCACATCACGGCCGGGTTGTTGGTGGGCTGGCCGGTGTGGTCGATCAGGCGGCCGGGCGCGACGTCCACCGCCTTGTTGTAGGCCACGCGTGTCTTGCCCAGGGCGATGCCCGAGGTCGCGAAGTCCAGCAGCAGCGGCGTGCGGCCGGGCACGGCGATGCAGATCGGGTTGGTCATCACGCGCGCGTCGCTGCCGCCGAAGGGCGCCACGCAGTTGTTGGAATACACCGCGTTGACGAAGTGGATCGACATCAGCCCCTGCGCGGCGAGCCGCTCGCCGTAGGCACCGACGCGGCCCACGTGCTGCACGTTGCGCAGCGTGATCAGGGCCACGCCGTGGCGGCGCGCGATGTCGGCGGCCTGGTCCATCACCTGGTTGGTGACCGGCTGGCCGTAGCCCATCTGGCCATCGAACACCGCGAAGGGGTCGGCACCGCCCACGCGCTGTGGCACGCGGTCGGGGTGCACGAAGCCCTCGCGCAGGTGCTGCATGTAGGTCGGCAGCATGCCGATGCCGTGCGAGTCGTGGCCTGAGAGGTTGGCCGTGACCAGGTGCTCGGCGATCTGCGCGGCCTCGGCCTCGCTGCTGCCGGCGGCCGTGAAGATCGCTGCCATGAAAGCCTGCAGGCGCGCGGGCTCGGCCAGGGTGGCGGGAAGGGTGTGGGGATTGCTGCTCATCAGCCGACCTTTCGCAGGGGTTCACGGGGTGTGGCGATCGCGGCCAGCAGGCGCTCGCGCTCCACGGCGGCGGTGGCGGCCTGGGCCGCGCGCACATGGCCGTAGCCGCGGATGCGCTGCGGCAGCGCGGCCAGCGCCACGGCGTCGGCGTAGTTGTCTTCGTTCACGTGCTGCACCAGCATCGCCACGTCCTGCTCGTAGCGCGCGAGCAGCACGCGGTCCAGCCGGCGCTCATCGCCGCCGCGGAACGGGTCGAGCACCGTGCCGCGCAGGCCGCGCAGGCGTGCCAGCACGTGGAAGGCTTTCATCAGCCAGGGACCGAGCTCCACCTTCACCGGCTGGCCCTGCGCATTGCGCTGGCGCGAGAACGGCCAGGCGCCCACGTGGAAGTGCAGCCGGTAGTCGCCCTCGAAGGTCTGCGCCAGTTCCTCGCGGAAAGCGGGGCGGGTGTAGAGGCGGGCCACTTCCCACTCGTCCTTCACCGCCAGCAGCCGGTGGTAGCCCTGGGCCACGGCGGCGGCCAGTGCGGGCTTGCCTTTGGGCGCCGGGTCGGCCTGGCGCACGCGCTCCACCAGCGCCGCATAGCGCTGCGCCAGGGCGGCGTTCTGGTAGTCGGTGAGCCACTCCACGCGCTGTGCCACCAGCTGGTCCAGCGGTGGCTCCACCGGGCGGCGGTGCATCACCACCACCTGGCCGTTGCGGGCCGGCGCGTCCACGCGCTGGGCGTCGGCCGCGATGCAGCGGCCCCACTGGAAGGCGCGCCGGTTCATGTCCACCGACACGCCGTTGAGCTCGATCGCGCGCTCGATCGCCGCGCGCGAGAGCGGGATGCGGCCCAGCTGCCAGGCCACGCCCACCATCAGCATGTTGGTCGCGATCGCGTCGCCCATGAGTTCGACGGCCAGGCGCTGGCCTTCGACGGTGCGCACCGCGTTCGCACCGGCGGCCGAGCGCAGCCGGTCGATCAGGCGCTCGGGGTCGGCGCTCCAGTCGGTGTTGCGCGCGAACTCGGACGTGGCGATCACGTCCGAACACACCACCACCGCCGAGCGCTCGCGCGCCAGCGCGGCCAGTGGCTCATTGCCCGAGGCCACGATCAGGTCGCAGCCGATCAGCGTGTCCACCTCGCCCGCGCCGATGCGCGGCGCGGTCAGGTGGCTCGCGTCGGGCGCGAAGTTCAGGTGCGAGAACACCGCGCCGTACTTCTGTGCCATGCCCATCACGTCCAGCGACAGGCAGGCCTTGCCGTCGATGTGCGCGGCCATGGCCAGCACCTGGCCGATGGTGACCACGCCGGTGCCGCCGATGCCCGCCACCAGCACGTTGAAGCCGCGCTCCAGCACCGGCAGCACCGGCTCGGGCACCTCGAAGGGCTGGCGCGCCTGCGTGCCCTGCTCGGGCCGGCGCAGGCGCCCGCCGTGCACCGTCACGAAGCTCGGGCAGAAGCCCTCGACACAGGTGAAGTCCTTGTTGCAGGACGACTGGTTGATGCGGCGCTTGCGGCCCAGCGGCGTGTCCAGCGGTTCGATCGACAGGCAGGTCGAGACCTTGCCGCAGTCGCCGCAGCCTTCGCAGACCGCGCTGTTGATGAAGCTGCGCTTGGGCGGGTCGTCCCACTGGCCCTGCTTGCGCAGGCGGCGGCGCTCGGTGGCGCAGGCCTGCTCGTAGATCAGCACCGAGACGCCCACGTACTCGCGCAGGTCCTTCTGCACGGTCTCCAGCTCGCTGCGGTGGAACACCGGCGCGCCGGCCGAGTCCTCGGGTTTCTGGTACTTCTCGGGCTGATCGGACACCACCACGATGCGCTGCACGCCGTCGGCCTGGATGCCGGCGACCAGCTGCGCGATCGACTGCCCGCCCATCACGGCCTGGCCCCCGGTCATGGAGACGAAGCCGTTGACCAGCAGCTTGTAGGTGATGGGCGCGTTGAAGGCCACGGCCTGGCGGATCGCCAGCGAACCCGAGTGCGCGTAGGTGCCGTCGCCGATGTTGGCGAACACGTGCTTCTCGCTGGTGAAGGGCTGCTGCCCCATCCAGTGCATGCCCTCGCCGCCCATCTGCGCCACCGTCTTGCAGTTCTGCGGGTCCAGGAACACCTGCATGCCGTGGCAGCCGATGCCGGCCAGCGCGCGGCTGCCCTCGGGCAGCTTGGTCGAGCGGTTGTGCGGGCAGCCCGAGCAGAAGCTGGGCGTGCGGGGAATCGCGGGCGCGATCGTGGGGTCGGGTGCCGGCAGGCGCGCCACGCGCGCGGGCAGGCCGGGGTCCTTGTGCGCCAGCAACTCGGCCAGCAGGCCGGCCACGGTGTGGGCGCTGATCTCGCCGAAGTTGGGAAACAGCCAGCGCGGCTGCGCGTCGTAGATGTGGCCGTCCTTCACCTTGCCGATGATGCGGGGCGCTTTCTCCTGGCCGTAGAGGATGGAGCGCACCTGCTGCTCGATCAGCGGGCGCTTCTCTTCCACCACCACCACCGTGTCGAGGCCTTGCGCGAAGTGGCGCACGATCTCGGGCTCCACCGGCCACACCACGCCCAGCTTCAGGATGCGCAGGCCGAGCGCGGTGGCCTTCTCTTCGTCCAGCCCCAGCGAGTACAGCGCCTTGCGCACGTCCTGGTACGACTTGCCGGCCGAGACCACGCCCACGGTGGCGCCCGGCGCCTCGTGCACGATGCGGTTGAGGCCGTTGGCGCGGATGTAGGCCAGCGCCGCGTACAGGCGCCCGTGGTAGAGCCGTTCCTCGACCGGGATCAGCGCCATCTCGTAGGGCCGCACGGCCAGGCCGTCGGGCGGGAACACGTGGTCGGTCGGCTCGACGATGGCCGGGTGCCCGGTGTTCACCGCCACCGTGCCCGCGCTCTCCACGATGTCCGTCACCAGCTTCATGCCCACGCACAGGCTGGCGAAGCGGCTCATGGCGATGCCGTGCAGGCCGTAGGACAGGATCTCCTGCACGCTGGCCGGGTACAGCACCGGCATGCCGCAGGACTCGAACACGATGTCCGAATAGCACGCGACGGTGGACGACTTGGCGCCGTGGTCGTCGCCGGCGAGCGCGAGCATGCCGCCCAGGCGGCTGGTGCCGGCCCAGTTGGCGTGGCGCAGCGCATCCACCGAGCGGTCCACGCCCGGGCCCTTGCCGTACCAGATGGAGAACACGCCGTCGACGCGCGCGCCGGGGAACATGCTCACGTACTGCGTGCCGGCCGCAGCCGTCACCGCGAGTTCCTCGTTCAGGCCGGGGCGGAACAGCACGTCCTCCGCCTCCAGGTGGGCCTTGGCGCGGCGCAGCGCGCCGTCGATCGCCGCCAGCGGCGAGCCCTGGTAGCCCGAGATGTAGCCGGCGGTGCGCAGGCCGGCGGCGCGGTCGCGCCGGCGCTGTTCCAGCGGCAGGCGCACCAGCGCCTGGATGCCGGTCATGAACACCTGGCCGTGTTCCAGCGTGTACTTGTCGTCCAGCGTCGCTTCCGCCCGTGGGGGTGCTTGCGTGTTCATGGGGTTTTGTCTCCTGTTGTGCCGACCCATGCTATCGGCTCGATACCGCCAAGAATGTCTACAAATTGACTTTTGAGAGGCCCGATGCCGGTCGCGACCGGGCCCCGAGGTAGAGGGCCGCGAGCCGGGGGTCGGCCAGCCGCGCCACCACCCGCAGGCAGTACTGCCAGTGCTCGGGGCGCACCGGTGCGCCGGTCTGCACCGCCAGCAGCAGGCGGCGCACGGCCAGCCGGTCGTGGCCCAGCTGCACGCTGCGGTCCAGCAGCGCCAGGGCCGAGGCCTGGCCCTGCAAGGCGGCGGCGCCTTCGCCGCCGTGGGTGGCCAGCCGTGTGGCGGCGTGCCGCAAGGTCCTCACTTCGCTTCGTCGCATGGCTGAACAGCCCTCCTGCGGCCGATTCTTCGGATCGGGGCGCGCGCTGCATCGTCGCTTGCGACGAAAAACCGGTGCCCGGCCGGCGGCGTATCGTCCCATCCGACGAGGCCGCCCCCGGCCGCTTGCGGTGAAATGCGCGGCGGCGCGACAGGCCCTCGGTCGTAGACTTGGCGCCATGCCTGCGGTCCCTCCTCCCACGATTGGTCGGTTGTCTTGAATCCCCTGCCCTCCCCCCTGCTGGCCACCAAGTTCAGCCCGCCTGCGGCGGACGCGCGCCAGGTGGCGCGCGACGCCCTGGTCGATGCCATCGTCCAGCACCCCGCGCGCCTGGTGCTGGTGCGCGCACCCGCCGGCTTCGGCAAGACCACGCTGATGACCCAGGCGCGCCAGCGCCTCATGGCCGACGGCGTGGCCACCGCCTGGCTCACGCTCGACTCGGCCGACAACGACCCTTCGCGTTTTCTTGCCTACCTGGCCGGCGCGCTCGACGAGCTCTCGCCCCAGGAGGGCGGCCACGACCCGGCCGGCACGGCGACCGTGCCCATCGGCGAGGTGGCCCTGGCGCTCATGGAGCGCACCGCCTCGCTGCCGTTTCCCTTCGCCTTCTTCATCGACGAGTTCGAGGTCGTCCGCTCACCCGGTGTGATGGCGCTGCTGGCGCAGTTCCTCGAATGCGTGCCGGCCGGCTCGCGGCTGGTGATCGGCTCGCGCAACGTGCCCGACCTGCGGCTCGCGCGCCTTCGCGCCAGCGGCCAGCTGCAGGAGATCGACGTGCAGAAGCTGCGCTTCTCGCTCGACGAGACGCGCCGCTTCTTCGACACCCTGGGCACGCAGGCGCTGGGCAGCGAAGACCTCGGCATCCTGCACGCCAAGACCGAGGGCTGGGTTGCCGCGCTGTGGCTGGCCTCGCTCGCGCTCGAGCGCCACCAGTACCGGCGCGACTTCATCGCCGCCTTCTCCGGCACCGAAGACAGCCTGGCCGAGTACCTGGCCGAGGAAGTGCTCGCGCAGCAGCCGCCCGACGTGCGCCAGCTGCTGCTCTCCACCAGCATCCTGCGCGAGTTCTCCGCGCCGCTGTGCGCGGCGCTGCTGCCCGGCATGGACAGCGAAAGCATCCTGCGCCAGCTCGCTGGTGCCAACGTCTTCCTGATCCCGATCGAAGGCCGGCCCGGCCACTGGCGCTACCACAGCCTGTTCTCCAGCTTTCTGCGCGGGCAACTGCAGCGCGAACGGCCCGAGGCCGTGCCCGAGCTGCACCGCGCGGCCGCGCGCTGGTTCATGGCGCAGGAGCGCCCGGTGCCCGCCGTGGACCACTACATCGCCGCCGGCGAGGCCGCGCAGGCCGTCGAGGTGCTGGAGCGCGAGGCCATGCCGCTGCTCATGCAGGGCCGCCTGCGCCTGCTCACGCGCTGGTTCGACGCGCTGCCGCCGGCCGCGCTCAAGGAGCACCCGCTGCTGCAGGTGGTTTACCTCTGGTCCACCTGCTTCACGCGCGGGCCGCAGGCCAGCCTGGCGCTCATGCGCAACACCGGCCTGGAACAGTCCGACGGGCCCGAGATCAAGGTGCACGTGGCGGCCTTGCAGGCCTCCATGCTCGCGCTGCTCGACCGCTGGGAAGAGGCCCACGCCATCGGCGTGCGCTCGCTTCACCTGCTGCCCAGCACCTCGGCCTTCGCCAACTCGGCGCTGGTCAACGTGACGGCCAACGGCGCGGCCATGCTCGGCCTGTTCCCCGAGGCACGCCAGCTGCTGGACCGCGCGCGCCGCAGCCAGGGCCAGGCCGTCAGCGCCTTCCACCGCATGTACTCGGAAACCATCGAGGGCATGATCGACCTGCACGAGGGCCGGCTGCGCGAGGCGCGCGCCCGCTTCCACCTGGCCCTGCAAAGCTCGCAGGGCTCCAGCCTGGACACCGCGCAGGGCAACGCCTGGGCCGGCCTGCTCTACGCCGCCTCGGTCTACGAGGCCGACGACCTGCGCCAGGCCAAGCGCCTGCTGCAGGTCTACCTGCCGCTGGCGCGCGACGTCTGGCTCTCCGACCACGTGGTGCTCGGCCACCGCCTGCTCTCGCGCATTGCCTTTGCCGAGGGCGAGATCGACCACGCCTTCCAGGGCCTGTCCGAGCTGGAGTACCTGGGGCACGAGCGCCAGCTGCCGCGCCTGGCCGCCGCCGCGCGCCTGGAGCGCGCCCGCATGCTGCTGATGCAGGGCCACCACGACGCCGCCGCGCAGGAACTGCGCACCGCCGGCACACCCGAGATCTGGCGGGTGGTGGGCGCGCGCCGCCACCTGGGCCACGAATGGGAAGACCCCGAGATCGGCCAGCTGCGCTGGGAAGCGGTGGCCGGCGATCCGCGCAAGGCCGCGGTGGCGCTGGAGGCCTCGGCCGCGCTCGCACAGCGCGGTGGCCGCGTGCGGCGCACCAACCAGCTGCAGCTGCTCAACGCCGTGGCCCTGGCGCGCGCGGGCGACGAAGAACAGGCCCAGGAGGTGCTGATGCAGGTGCTGCAGCCGGCCTGCACCGAGGGCCTGATGCGCCTGGTGCTCGACGAGGGCGAACCGGTGGCGCGGCTGGTGGCGCGCGCGCAGGCCACGCTGGACGCGGGACAGCTCGGCCCGCTCTTCGCCGACTACCTGCAGCGCCTGCGCATCGCCTTTGGCCCGCTCGCCAGCGAGGAGCCCCTGCCCACCGTGCCGGTGCAATTGCCGCCGATGATGGAAGCGCTCACGCCCAAGGAAATCCGCCTGCTGCAGCTGCTCGCCGAGGGCTACTCGAACCGCGCGCTGACGGAAAAGCTGTTCGTCTCGGACAGCACCGTGCGCACCCACCTGCGCAACATCAACGGCAAGCTGGGTGCCAACAACCGCACCCAGGCCGTGGCCATGGCGCGCCGCCTGGGCCTGATCCGGTAGGGCTTTCGGGAAATTCGTCGCTTACGACGATGGGGGGTGAAAGGCCGCATGACAGCATGCAGGCTTTCATCGAACCACCCCGACATGACCATCGAATTCCGCCCCAGCTGGCTGGACGAAGACCTGGCGATGTACCAGGACACCGTCGTCCGATTCGTCGAAACCGAAATGCTGCCGAACGACGAGGCGGCGCGCCACCAGGGCCACGTCGGCCACGACCTGTGGAAGCGCGCCGGTGAACTCGGCGTGCTGTGCTCGGACATCCCCGAGGCCTACGGCGGCGGCGGTGGCGACTTCCGCCACGAAGCCGTGCTGTACGACGCCATGAGCCGGCGCGGCCTCACCGGCATGAGCCCGTCGGTGCACAGCATCGTGGCGCACTACTTCCTCAACCACGGCACCGAGGCCCAGAAACAGAAGTGGCTGCCGCGCCTGGCGCGCGGCGAGATCGTGGGCGCCATCGCCATGACCGAGCCCGGCACCGGCTCGGACCTGCAGGGCGTGCGCACCCGGGCCGAGAAGCGCGGCGACCGCTACGTCATCAACGGTTCCAAGACCTTCATCACCAACGGCTACCTCGCCGGCCTGGTGCTGGTGGTCTGCAAGACCGACCCGACGCAGCGCGCGCGCGGCACCTCCATCCTGATCGTGGAAACCAAGGACCTCAAGGGCTACCGCGTGGGCCGCGTGCTCGACAAGATCGGCTTGAAGGCGCAGGACACCTCCGAGCTGTTCTTCGACGACGTCGAGGTGCCCGAAGAAAACCTGCTCGGCGGCGCCGAAGGCCAGGGTTTCTTCCAGCTCATGTCCGACCTGCCCTACGAACGCACCATCATCGGCGTGATGGCCGCTGCCGCGATGGAAGGCGCCTACCAGACCACGCTCAGCTACGTGCGCGACCGCAAGGCCTTCGGCCAGACCATCGCCGACTTCCAGAACACGCGCTTTCGCCTGGCCGAGATCGCCACCACCTGCCAGGTCGCGCGCGCCTTCGTCGACCAGTGCGTGGAAAAGCTCGTGGCCGGCCAGCTCGACACCGCCACCGCCTCCATGGTCAAGCTCTGGAGCTCCGAGCAGCAGGGCCGCGTGATCGACGAGTGCCTGCAGCTGCACGGCGGCTATGGCTACATGAACGAGTACCTGGTGGGCCGCATGTACGTGGACGCGCGCATCCAGCGCATCTACGGCGGTGCCAACGAGGTGATGCGCGAAGTGATCGCGCGCGCGATGTGAACGCCATGGCGCTCTACGAACACCTGGAGGTCGACGTGCACGAAGGCGTGGCCTGGGTCACGCTGGACCGGCCCGATCGCCTGAACGCGCTCAACCCCGTGCTCATCGCCGAGCTCAATGCCTTCTTCGGCGGGCTGCCGGCGCGCGCCGACGTGCGCGTGGTGGTGCTGCGCGGTGCGGGCCGCGCGTTCTGCGCCGGGCTCGATCTGAAAGAGATGCAGGAAGGCGGCGCGCGCAAAAGCGTGAGCGACATGCTGCAGGTGCAGAAGAACGTGCGCGACATCATGCTGGCCATGCGCCGCTGCCCGCAGCCCATCATCAGCATCGTGCAGGGCGCGGCCTCGGGCGGCGGCTTCGCGCTCGCGCTGGCGTCCGACATCCGCCTGCTCACGCCCGATGCGCGCATGAACGTGGCCTTCATCCGCGTGGGCCTGAGCGGCTGCGACGTGGGCGTGAGCTACTTCCTGCCGCGCATGGTGGGCGCCTCGGTCGCCGCCGAATACATGCTCACCGGCCGCTTCATGAACGCGCAGCGCGCGCTCGGCCTGGGCCTGGCCAGCCGCGTGGACGACCTGCCCGCGCTCGAAGAAGAGGCCGCCGCGCTGGCCGCCGACATGCTCGCCGCCACGCCGCTGGGCCTGCGCCTGACCAAGGACGCCTTGAGCTTTTCCATCGACGCGCCCTCGCTCGAATCGGCGATCGCCATGGAAGACCGCAACCAGGTGCTCTGCACCCAGGGCGAAGATTTCTCCGAAGGCATTGCCGCCTTCCTCGAAAAACGTGCGCCGCGCTACAGCGGCCAGGGAGACACACCATGACGCTCGACGACCTGCAATTCAAACCCGGCCTGCTCAACGGCGAGCGCATCCTCGTGACCGGCGGCGGCACCGGTCTGGGCCGTGTGATGGCCGAGGCCTTCCTGCTGCTTGGCGCGCAGGTCTACATCTGCGGGCGCCGGCTGGAGGTGCTGCAGCAGACCGCCAGCGAGCTGCAGGCCGCGCACGGCGGGCGCGTGGTGCCCATCGCCTGCGACATCCGCCAGGCCGAGGCCGTGCAGGCCATGGTGGCGCAGATCTGGGACGACGGCGGCGCCCTCACCGGCCTGGTGAACAACGCCGCCGGCAACTTCATCAGCCGCACGCAAGACCTGTCTTCGCGCGGCTTCGACGCCATCTCCAACATCGTCTTCCGGGGCTCCTTCCTGGTCACGCTGGAATGCGGCAAGCGCTGGATCGCCGAGAAGCGCAAGGCCTCGGTGCTCTCCATCCTGGTGAGCTGGATCTGGAACGGCTCGCCCTTTGCCGTGCCTTCGGCGATGTCCAAGGCCGGCCTGCACGCCATGACGCAATCGCTGGCGGTGGAATGGGGCCCGCACGGCATCCGCTTCAACGCGATCTCCCCGGGCATGTTCCCCACCGAGGGCATGCTCAAGCGGCTCGACCCCAAGGGCGAGACCTTCGACATGGCAGGCCGCAACCCGATGCGCCGCGCCGGCCAGATGCCCGAGCTGGCCAACCTCGCCGTGTACCTCATGTCGCCGGGTGCGCAGTACGTGAACGGCCAGACCGTCGCCATCGACGGCGCCGAGTACCTGGCCACCGGCTCCAACTTCTCGCACCTCAGTGCGTGGACCGACAACGACTGGGCGGAGGCCGAAAAGGCCATCCGCGGCGCATGAGCAGCACCGCTGCCCCCGCCGGCCTGGTGCGCGTCGAGCGGCCGCAGCCCGCCGTCGCGCTGGTCACGCTCAACCGCCCGCAGGCGCGCAACGCGCTGTCGATGGCGCTGCGCCGCGAGCTGGTCAGCACCTTCGCGCAACTGGCCGACGACGCCGACCTGCGCGTGGTGGTGCTCGCTGCTGCCGGCGAGGTGTTCTGCGCCGGCCTGGACCTGAAAGAGCTCGGCGCCAGCGCCGACCCTTCGGCGGCGGTGGTCTCCAGCCCGCAGGACAACCCGGTGGCCGCCGTGGCGGACTTTCCCTGGCCGGTGATCGGCGCCATCCAGGGCGCGGCCGTCACCGGCGGCTTCGAACTCGCGCTGGCCTGCGACGTGCTGCTGGCCAGCCCCCAGGCGCGGTTCGCCGACACGCACGCGCGCGTGGGCGTGCTGCCCGGCTGGGGCCTGTCGCAGAAACTCCGGCGCCTCATCGGCGTGGCGCGCGCCAAGGAAATGTCCTTCAGCGGCAACTTCATCGACGCGCCGCAGGCTCTGGCCTGGGGCCTGGTCAACCGCGTGGTGCCGCCCGAGCAGCTGCTGCCGCAGGCCCTGCAGCTCGCGGCCGACATGGCCGGCGTGCTGCCCGAGGCGCTGCGCGCGTACAAACGCCTGATCGACGACGGCGCCGCGCTGCCGCTGGCCGACGCGCTGCGGCTGGAGCGCGAACGGTGCGCCCAGTGGGCCGCCGGCCTCACCGGCGACGCCGTGGAGAGCCGCCGGCGCGCCGTGACCGAGCGCGGCCGCGGCCAGCAGAGCAACGACTGACACCACCGACACCACAACAAACCGGAGACACCCCATGGCCCTGCGTTCTGCCCGCGTCACCCAAGGACGCAACAACACCCTCGCCCGCATGCTGTGGCGCGCCACCGGCATGACCGACGGCGACTTCGCCAAGCCCATCATCGCGGTGGCCAACTCCTTCACCCAGTTCGTGCCCGGCCACGTGCACCTGCGCGACATGGGCAAGCTGGTGGGCGACGAGATCACCCGCGCGGGCGGCGTGGCGCGCGAGTTCAACACCATCGCGGTGGACGACGGCATCGCCATGGGCCACGACGGCATGCTGTACTCGCTGCCCTCGCGCGACCTGATCGCCGACTCCATCGAGTACATGGTCAACGCGCACTGCGCCGACGCACTGGTGTGCATCTCCAACTGCGACAAGATCACGCCCGGCATGCTCATGGCCGCGATGCGGCTGAACATTCCGGTGGTGTTCGTTTCCGGCGGCCCGATGGAAGCGGGCAAGGTGGTGCGCAACACCAAGACCATCAAGATCGACGGCACGACCGCGCTGGTGGCCGCGGGCGACGCGCGCGTGGCCGAGGCCGAGGTGATGGAGCTGGAGCGATCGGCCTGCCCCACCTGCGGCTCGTGCTCGGGCATGTACACCGCCAACTCCATGAACTGCCTGACCGAGGCGCTGGGCCTGTCCCTGCCCGGCAACGGCACGCTGCTGGCCACGCACGCCGACCGCAAGGAGCTGTTCCTGCAGGCCGGGCGCCTGATCGTGGACCTGTGCCGCCGCCACTACCAGGAGCGCGACGACAGCGTGCTGCCGCGCGCCATCGCCAGCCGCGCCGCGTTCGAGAACGCCATGCGCCTGGACGTGGCCATGGGCGGCTCGACCAACACCATCCTGCACCTGCTGGCCGCCGCGCACGAAGGCGAGGTGGACTTCACGCTCGAAGACATCGACCGCCTCTCGCGCAACACGCCTCACCTCTCCAAGCTCTCGCCGGCCACGCCGCTGTGGCACGTGGAAGACGTGCACCGCGCCGGCGGCATTCTGGGCCTGCTCGGCGAGCTCGACCGCATGGGCGTGCTCGACACCACGGTGCAGAGCGTGCATTCGCCCACGCTTGCCCAGGCGCTGCAGAAATGGGACATCCGCCGCGAACCTTCGGACGCGGTGCGCGAGTTCTTCCGCGCCGCGCCCGGCGGCGTGCCCACGCAGACCGCGTTCTCGCAGGCCGAACGCTGGCCCGACCTCGACCTGGATCGCGAGAACGGCTGCGTGCGCGACGCCGCGCACGCCTACTCGCAAGACGGTGGCCTGGCCATTCTGCGCGGCAACCTCGCGCCCGACGGCTGCGTGGTCAAGACCGCCGGTGTGGACGCCTCGGTGCTGACGTTCACCGGCCGCGCCATCGTGTTCGAGAGCGAAGGCGAAGCCGCCACCGGCATCAGCAACGGCACGGTGCAGGCCGGCCATGTGGTGGTGGTTCGTTATGAAGGCCCCAAGGGTGGCCCCGGCATGCAGGAAATGCTCAAGCCCACGAGCCTGATCAAGGCACGCAGCCTGGACACCGCGTGTGCACTGGTCACCGATGGGCGGTTTTCAGGCGGCAGCTCAGGCCTGTCGATCGGCCACGTCTCGCCCGAGGCGGCCGGCGGCGGTGCGATCGGTCTGGTTCAGAACGGCGATGAAATCCGCATCGACATTCCGGCCCGCAGCATCGAGCTGCTGGTGCCGGCCGACGAGCTGGCGCAGCGGCGCGCCGACATGGAGGCCAAAGGCCGCGGTGTGGCCTGGAAACCCGCCGCCCGGCAGCGCCGCGTGTCCACCGCGCTCAAGGCCTATGCCCGGCTCGTCACCTCCGCCGACAAGGGGGCCGTGCGGGACGTGAACGAGCTGGATTGAAATACTGCCCAAACCCAGTATCTGGCAAAAATAGGCCAAAGCCAGTATGTTGCATTTATCTGCCAAAGGACGTATTGTGCGGGCAGACAGGACACTGGCATGGACTTCCCGCTTCACTTCTCGGACCAACTGCGTGAGCACCTGCGCGCGCTGCGGAAGGCGCGCGGGCTGACGCAGGCCGACCTGGGGCGCCTGCTCGGTGTGGGACAAGCCCGGATCGCTGAGATCGAGGCCAACCCGGGCGTGGTCGGCTTGGATCAACTAATGAAGCTGCTGTCGGCGCTGGACGCCTCGCTGGTCTTGCGCGACGACACCGTGCCCCCGGCGACCAGGCCGGCCCTGCCTCCCGCAGGCGCCCCCTTCGTTGCCGAGCCCACGGCCCCTTCCCTGGGCGGCCTGACCATTCGCCCCAAGAAAGGCAGCTGGTAGTGGCCGCCCTCAACGCCTGGATGAACGGCGAGTGGGTGGGGACCTGGCAGGTGCATCGCAGCGCCCACAGCTTCACCTACACCCCCACCTGGCTGGAATCGGCGCGGGCACGGCCCCTGTCCCTCTCGCTGCCGCTCACGCGCACCCTGGAGATCCAGGGCGAAGTGGTCGCCAACTACTTCGACAACCTGCTGCCCGACAACGACCGCATCCGCGAGCGCATCGGCCGGCGTTTCAAGACCCGGTCGCTGGACGCCTTTGCCCTGCTCGAAGCCATTGGGCGCGATTGCGTCGGCGCCGTGCAGCTGCTGCCCGAAGACAGCACACCCGAGGGCTGGGACCGCGTCGACTGCGAACCCCTGAGCGAAGCCGAGGTGGCCGCGTCCCTGCAGGCCGTGCCGGCCGACCCGCGAACGCTGGCCGACGGGGAGGCGCGGGCCTTTCGCATCTCGCTGGCCGGCGCGCAGGAAAAAACCGCCTTCACCCGCGTGGGCGGCCAGTGGTGCCGCCCCCTGGGTGCCACGCCCAGCACCCACATCTTCAAGCTCCCGCTGGGCGTGATCGCCAACACCAGCCGGGTGGAGATGTTCGACTCCGTCGAAAACGAATGGCTCTGCGCCCGCATCGTGGACGCCCTGGGCCTGCCCATCGCCCACACCGAAATGGCCCGCTTCGACGGGCAGCGGGTGCTGGTCGTCGAGCGCTTCGACCGCGAATGGCGCGACAACGACCGCTGGATCGCTCGCCTGCCGCAGGAAGATTTCTGCCAGGCCCTGGGCCTGCCCCCGCGCCTGAAATACGAAGAAGAAGGCGGCCCGGGCGTGGCCGACGGCCTGCGCCTGCTTTCCGGCAGCGCAGACGCCCGCGTGGACCGAGCCGCCTTCCTGCTCACCCAGCTGGTGTTCTGGCTCATGGCCGCGCCCGACGGCCACGCCAAGAACTTCTCCATCTTCCTGCGCCAGGGCAACGCCTACGACCTGGCGCCGCTGTACGACGTGCTCTCCGTGTGGCCCTACGTCGGCAAAGGCCGTGGGCAGATGCACCTGCGCGACGTGCGCCTGGCCATGGCCGTGCGCTCCAGGAACACCCACTACAACGTCTACACCGTGCAGGCCCGCCACTGGCACGCGCTGGCCCTGAAGAACGGCGGCCCCGAGGTGTGGGAGGCCATGGTGGCGTTGGTCAACGGCGTGGATGGCGCGCTGAGCCAGGTCGAAGCGAGCCTGCCCCATGGCTTCCCCGAACGCATCTGGGCACCCATCGCGCAAGGCATGCGAAGCCAGGCCAACAAGTTTTTGTCAGACGCCGCGCAGTTGCCCGAGCGCTAGCGGCCGTCGGTTAATCAGTCAGTCCAGGTACACGAACGCATCGCACGCGGCCACGAAGGTGTGCACCGTCTCGCGCCGGCCGAAGCCGTAGACCCGCAGATCCGCCTCGCGCAGGCGCACGGCCGGGCCCGCGAAGTCAGCGTCGGTTGACATGAGGCAGAAGCCGTCCACCGAGCGCGCGTGCAGCAACTGCATCATGTCCATGACCATCGCGATGTCGGCCGCGTTCTTGCCCTTCATGTGCTGGAACACCTGGCACGGCTGGATGCCGTGCAGCTGCATCGGCTTCTTCCAGGGCGTGAGCTGAGGCGTCATCCAGTTGCCGTACGCGCGCAGCACGGTGGGGCGGCCATAGCCCTTCACGTGTTCCATGACCCGGGAGAGGTGCACGGCGTGCGAGTTTTCGGCGTCGATGAGCACGGCCAGGCGGGGCCGTTGTGATGATGGTGAAAACGCGGGTGGTGCTTGCATGTGTGCTTCCCTGTTGGGGTGTGCACCACCGCCACCCTTGTGAGGTGGCGGTGGCCCGGACAGGTTGGCGTACCGGTGTCTTTTCTCAAGGCCGGCGAGACTTGCGTCTCCCCGTCCGGGCCACCATAAAAAGAGGCACAGACGAGAAAGGAGATGGCCGCCTCGCTAACACGCTGCGGCCATCTCGATGAGAACAGACAAACAGGACGCCAATCCAGGTCGTACTTTGTACAACGGAAGCAGTATAGCCATGCGTGTGGTGCTGGCCGTGGTGGCAGTTGGACAGCCGCAACTGACGGTCTGGGAATGTCGGCTTCAGACTGATTGCAGCCGGTCAGCCTTGGGCGGTCGAGCGACTACTCAATCTGGACAAGCGGTCGCTGAGGGCAAGGCCGTAGCTCCCTTAGAGGAAGGTGACGTACTTTGAGAACGGCATCTCCCGCAGGCGAGTTCCCGTCGCGGCGAAGATCGCATTTGCAAGTGCCGGCGCAGCTGGCGGTACAGGCGGCTCGCCGGCTCCGCGCACCTTCGACCCGTTCTCCAGGCCTCGCACTTGAATCTCCGGGCACTGGTAGATGCGCATGCCTTGGTATGCATGGAAGTTGGTCTGCTGGGCCTTGCCGTCGGCATAGGTCAGCTCGCAGTTCATCGCATGCCCGAGCCCCCAAATGACGGCCCCCTTGACCTGGTTGTCGAAGTTGATGGGATCGACGACCTTGCCGACGTCGAGTGCCACCCACACCTTGTCGATGCGGATGCCTTGCTCCGTCTTCGTGACTTCGACCACCTGGGCGCAGGGAACCCCGAAGGACTCCACGAAGGCGACGCCACGCCCCCGTCCTTCTCCCAGTTTGGGGCCTTTCCAGTTCGACATCGCTGCCACGGCTTCCAGCACTTGACGGGCAACGGGGTCGTGCATCAGGCGCAGGCGCTCATGCAGCGGGTCGGCCCCAGCGGCGTAGGTCAGCTCGTCCAGGAATCCATCGGCAAAGAAGCCGGCCGACGACGCACCAACCGAACGCCAGGAACTGGTGGGGGCCAGTTCGGGCACCCGATAGGCACGCATGCGGAAATGCGGGAACGCATAGGGCAAGTTCCAGGCGCCCGCCGGAATCTGGCCATCGGGCCCGGGTATGGACTGCCCCAGGCGCTTCATCTGCGAGGCACTGGCAGAGACAGAGGCGATGTCGAGCGCCAGCGCCTCGACTCGGCCATCCTTCACGCTGCCGCGCGCCCGGCTCATGGTGATTTGCCGCGGGAAGTCATGGGCGAAGTCCTCCTCGCGGCTAAAGGTCAACTGAATCGGCACACCCGGCATCTGCCTGGCGATTTCTGCCACGAGCGTGATGTTCTCGGACTCCAGGCGATGGCCGAAGCTCCCTCCGCAATACTGGTTGTGTAGGTGGACAGCCTCAACGGCCACGCCGGTGATCGTGGCGACCTTCTCCTGCGCAAACCGCGGCACCTGAGTGCTGACCCAGACGTCCACGCGCTCCGGCGTGTACCTGGCAATCGCGGTCAGCGGCTCCATCGGCGCATGGGCCAGATACGGCGCCTTGTACTCCGCACTGATGGCTCTGCCGTCGAGGGCAGCCTCGACATTGCCATCATTGCGCCATTCCTTGTCGAGGCGCTCGGGAACAAAGGACTCTGACACGGCTCGCCAGTGATCCGCCTGCTCCGCGGGATACGGGGCTGGCCCCCACTCAACCTTGATGGCGTTGACGGCCTGGAAGGCGCGCCAGGTGTTGTCGGCGACCGCGGCGACGCCGTTGCTCACGGGAATGATCTTTTTCACCCCGCGCATGCCTGATGCGGCCTTATCGTCGAAGCCAAGCATTCGTCCGCCCTGGCGCGGGTTCACTTTTGCCGCGGCATGGAGCAGGCCATCCATGCGCAGGTCGATGCCGAACTTCAGCGTGCCTGTCGACTTGGGCACGATGTCCAACCTTTGCATCGGCTTGCCAATCAAGCGCCATTGCGAGGGCTCGCGCAGACTGACGTCCTGCACGGGCTCCAGGGTGCTCGCGTCCTTGGCCAACGACGTGTAGGCCAGACGCCGGCCGTCCGGCGTAACGACATGGCCCTTGTCGGTTTTCAACTGCTCGATGCCCAGACCAGTCTTCCGCGAGGCCGCCAGCTTGAGCGTCTCGCGCGCGACGGCGCCGGCCAGGCGCAGCTTGACGAAGCTGTCAGGCACACTGCTGGAGCCGCCGGTGAGTTGAAGTCCCAGCACCTTGAACGCGGCGCCCATGGTGGACCGCAGTGCCTCTGCCGTGGAGCTGGTGTCCGTCGACATGAAAGGCACCTGCTCGCCTGCCAGAGCCGTGTTGTAGTAGGCCGCGCTGGGCGGGCCGGACTCGACACGGAACTGCCCCCACTCAAGATCGAGCTCCTCCGCAATCAGTGCCGCCTGAACCGAGCGAACGCCTTGCCCGAGGTCGGTATGCGGTGCGATGAGTGTGATGCCCTGCGCATCGACCTTGACCCAGGCGTTGAAGACGGCTTCGCCTTCTCGCTGGTCGCCAAGCAAGGGGTTCGATGGCGTTCTGCGCACGAGGTAGGTCCCAAAGGCAACGCCGCCCGCGATGGCAGCAGAACCGATCAGGAAAGCCCGACGCGCGATGCTCCCACCGCGACTCATTTCGCACCTCCGACGAGGGCCTTGGACGCTGCCTTGACGGCTTCACGGATGCGCGGGTAGGTCCCGCAACGACAGAGGTTTCCCGACATCGCCGCGTCAATCTCCGCGTCGGTGGGCGCAGGTTTGCTCGCAAGCAGGGCGGCTGCCGTCATGATCTGCCCGGACTGGCAGTAGCCGCATTGCGCCACTTGATGTTCTCCCCACGCCTGCTGGACGAAATGAAGCTCAGCAGGGTTGCCGAGACCTTCAATCGTCGTGACCTTTCCCTGCACCTGCCCGGCAGGCGTCAGGCAGGAGCGAATGGCGACGCCGTCCATGTGCACCGTGCAGGCACCGCACAGGCCCATGCCGCATCCGTACTTGGGGCCGGTGATGCCCAGCTCGTCCCGGAGCACCCAGAGCAGTGGCATCTCGGGTTCGACATCAAGTTCGTGACTTTGTCCGTTGACGTTTATTTGCATGCGTTCTCCTTGGCACGTAAGTGCCAATGCTGGGCGCGAGCGACGAGCTCTGGCCGTCCGTCTTTAGGCGCTCTTTGCTTCCTGCCGAATTAGACGCAAGCCTTCCCGGTAGGTGGTCACGACGAAATCGGGGAAACGGCGCTTGAACTTGCTCGAGTCGAACAGGTTGTCCTGCTTGTAGCGTGGCAGCAGTTCCCGGATTTCACGAACCTCCTTCGCAAAAAGACCCGCCACGGTCATGGCCATGCTGCTGATGACTCCGTACCCGGCGGGCCGGCCAAAGACCTCGGTGGCCATAGCCACGAACTGCTTGTAGGTCGGTCGGTCGTCGTCGCAGGGGAGATGCCAGGTTTGTCCATAGGCATCCGGCGCATTGCCCAGTGCGGCCAGGGCCCGGCTGGCGTCGGGCGTCCAGATCAAGGTCCTGCGCGTGTCGTCGCGCACCGGCACCTTGGGCTTCTTGCCGAGCTTGAGCTTGTCGATGACCAGGGCATTCGTGAAGCTCTGCGTCTTGCCCGGACCATAGAACTCGGGCGCCCGGCCGATGAGCACCGGAATCTCCCCGCGCGCCATCTCCTCCAGTACCATGGCGGCCATCGCCGCGCGGACCTTGCCCTTGCGGCCGACCGGCTCGAAGGGGGCCTCCTCCGTCAGCAGTTGGCCGTCCTGCGGATACATATAGGTGTTGTCGAAGTAGACAAACTTCGCACCTGCTGCCCGGGCGGCGTCCAGGGAGTTTTTCAGCATGGTCGGGAACTGCGACTCCCACAGCTCCGTGTCCGGCGGCAGGCCGGCCGTGAAATACACGACCTCGCTGCCCTTGACCGCCTCCGCTGTCTGTTTCGCATCCAGCAGGTTCGCCGATACCAGCATGTCGGTCTCGTTGACTTTGCGCGGGGTTCGGCTCACGAGGCGCAGTTCACGCGTGTAATTCCGATGCAGCTCTCGGGCCAATTCGACGGCGATCTGGCCTGTCGCGCCCAGGATGGTTTGCATAGTCTTCCTTCCCAATTCGGCTTCAGATGGACCGGGCGCTCAAAGTGGCTTGGGCGAGTACAGCGCGCCCTGGAATTCTGGCACGTATTCGTACTTCACCAACTTGCCCAGTTTCAGCGCCTTGATGTACGCGGACAAGCTCCCTTCGGTCAGCGTCAGATGGACGGACTCGGCACTGGAGCTGCTGGCATGGCTGAGTTGACGCGACACCGAATAGCCGGTCGTCAGCTGTCCCTTCTGATCGACGTTGGTAAAGCTATTGGTCACCAGCGTCTCCTTGCTGGACAGGTCCGTCAGCTTTTGAGTCTCGAGCGTGACGTCGAGCTTCTTCGTTTCGCTGTCGAAGATTTCGACGACGACGGACTTGTCGGTCTCCTTGAACGTGATGTCGGTTAGCCACTTTGGCAGGTTGTAGCCCACCACGCCCCGCACGCGCGCCAGCTCGGTGTTCACGGGCAGCTTGAGTACATAGCCCCAAAAATCGTCCGACATGGACTGACGCATCAGCGTGAACGGCCCGAAGCTGGTCGAGCCAGGCCGGTTGGTGACAACGGACAGCCCGATCTCGTTGTAGCTGTCGTTGTCGCAGTAGCGATAGGTATAAGCCGTCAGCGCGATGAGGCCGCGCCCCGGCCAGACCTGCAGGGGCTGAACCTGCTCGAGGACCTTGGCCGGCATCAACTCCTTCAGCTTCGCCAAATCGGCCGTGAAGATGGCCGTGACTCGGCCGTTCTTGTAATAGAAATTCGGCGAATAGGATTCGAAGCCGATGTCGACCTTCTCCTTCTTGAGCTGCTTGAACCAGCTCAGGTCGACGTCAGGAGCCTCGGAGGCGATGACGGACAGCGGAGGGTTGGAGCGGAAGCGGTCGTAGAGGCCGCCCTTCACCACGGGCACTTCGCGCCCGGCCAGGTTGATGGTCGTGGTTTCAGGCGCTGCCGCCTCAGCGGCCCATGCGGCGCTGGTGGCTGTGCTCAGGGCGACGAGAGTGGATGCGATGAGAGCTCGATGATTCATGGCGATATTCCTGTTGGGGTGGAGTGATCTGGCCGGAGCACTGGCAGCGTGCAAGGCATCCGGCCGGCTAAAAGCGGGCTACTTGTTGTCGGATATCGATTGCTGCGCCCGCAGCAGCGTCAGCACTTGCAGACCGACGGCCTTGCCGGACTGAGGGTTCTGGCCGGTGACGATCCGCCCATCGGTCAAGGCGAACGAGGTGAAAGGAATCCAGGCCTTCTCGTACTTCGCGCCAGCAGCCACCAGCGCGTCTTGAAGCAGGAAGGGGACCTGGTCCCGCACGCCGGCCAAGCGCTCTTCGAAGTTCGAGAAGCCGGTGACCCGACGCCCTGCGATGAGCGGCTGTCCGTCGGAGCCGCGGAGTTGCACCAAGGCTGCGTTGCCATGACAGACAGCCGAAACGATGCCGCCCTGGCTGTAGATGTCCTCGGACAGCTGTTTCAGGTCGGGCGCATCCCGAAAGTCCCACATCGTCCCGTGGCCGCCGGTGAAGTAGATGGCCGAGTAGTTGGACGGGTCCAGGTCCGCGGCGCGCAGCGTGTGCTGTAGCCGTTCCATGAAAGCCGGGTCCCGCAGATGGGCTCGTGCGGCATCGTCGAGATAGAACGAGCTTAGGCTCCGTTCGTCCAGCGGGCTCTTGCCGCCGGCAGGACTCGCGATGTCCATCGTGATCCCGGCCTCCTGCAATACATCCCAGAAGTGGGTCAGCTCGGTCAGCCACAGGCCGGTTTTGTCATCCCGGCTGGGATAGTCCGCGTGATTGGTCACCACGATGAGAACTCGCTTCGCCGGTACTGATTCCGAGCCCTGTGTTTGGGCTTGGGCCGGCCCAGGGACCGCCAGCCAAGCCGCCGCCGTGAGCGCAGCCAGGCTGTTCCGGATGAACGTCATGACCGTCGTGCTGAGCCTGGCCACGGGGCCTCGGCTTTGGGGAAATGGATGCTCTGCGCTTGGCTTCATGGCTGGGTCCTCGCTTGACGATGACGAAACTTTAAGGTTAAAGTCAACTTGAGAGTCAAGCGGTAATTTGAGGTCCACCATGAAGATCGGCGAACTGGCCAAGCACAGCGGGTTGGCTCCCTCGCGCATCCGCTTCTATGAGGCGAGTGGGCTGATCCGAGGGGTCGAGCGCAAGGAGAACGGTTACCGCGAGTACGGGCCGGAGGCCTTGTGGACGCTTGACATCATCACCAGCGCGCAGAGCGCGGGGTTCTCGCTCGATGAGATTCGCAACCTTCTCCCCAACGACCAGGCCCGCTGGCAGCACGCCGAGCTGCTGGGGAGCTTGGAACGCAAAGTCGCGGAAATCGAAGTTCTGCAGAAGCGTCTGGAGCAGAACAAGGCGCAACTCCTGGTTGCCATCGACAGCGTCAAGAACCGCCCCGACGCGCTTGCCTGCACGGATCGCGCGCAGTGGGTGCTAGACAAGCTAAAGGCGAGTTCCGGGCCAGCATTGGCGGGGCAGACAGCCGAATGAGCGTAAGGCCAAAGAAACAGTCTTTTGGGTCAGTGACCGCTTCCCGCGGAACCTGACCGTCAGCACCATTCGAGCGGCGGACAGCTATCGCTGCATAGCAGTCATGCATACCCAGGGACAGATCATCCTCAGTCATGCCAAACATCCTCTTCGTCTGCAGCCGCAACCAGCTCCGCAGCCCCACCGCCGAAGCCGTCTTCGCCGCCTTGCCGGGCATCGAGACCGACTCCGCCGGTCTGGCGGACGATGCGGCCTGCCCTCTGGATGCCGATCAGCTGGCGTGGGCCGATCTCATTTGCGTGATGGAAAAGCGCCACCGCGCCCTGCTCACCCGCCGCTTCAAGCACCACCTGAAGGGCAAGAAGCTCGTCTGCCTGGACATCCCCGACAACTACAGCTACATGCAGCCCGAACTCGTGCAGCTGCTGCAGCAACGCGTGCCCCGCCATCTGGGCCTTTAGCTTCGTCCCGTCCCGCCTGCTTGGGCATCCGTATCCGGGCGAGCTGGCAGGCGGTATAACGAAGCCGTTTCGTTTCCACACCACGAGGAGACACCACATGGACACATTCACCGGTGGTTGCCTGTGCGGCAATGTTCGGATCGAAGCGACAGGCCGGCCCTTCCGGGTGGGCCTGTGCCATTGCCTCGACTGCCGCAAACACCACGGCACGCTCTTCCACGCTTCGGCGGTGTTCTCGGAGAACGCCGTGACCATCGACGGCGAGACGCGCGATTACGAAGGCCGCTTCTTCTGCCCGCGCTGCGGGTCCTCGGTGTATGGCCGCAGTGGCGATGAGATCGAAGTCAACCTGGGGGCTCTCGACGCGCCCGACCAGTTCACACCCACCTACGAACTTTGGACCGTGCGCCGCGAAGCCTGGCTGCCGCCGTTTCCGCTCATCAAGCGGTACGAGCGCGATCGCGAGGACACGGGCCGGTTCGAGGATTGAATCGGGCTCTCCAATGAACACCCTTCAGATCATCCTGCTCATCACGTCAGCCCCACCCGGTGTCCGCTTGGCCGTGCAGCACGGCCGCGATGGCCTGCTGCCGCCCTACGCATCAACGGCCGAGCTCGCGTCATTCGCCTTGACCTTGCCGCTCGGGCCCACGCTGCCAGACGGATCGTTCAACTTCCGCGGCCCGTTTGCGCAAGGCACACCGGCCGACCGCTTCATCTACCTGAACTCGGGCACCTATGCCGGTCAACCGGACACCCTCTGGGCGCGAAGGGCGAAGATCAAGCTGGCCGGCATCCCCCGGTCCTTGGTGGAGACGGCGGCGGGAGACGCCCACTGCGCCATCGAAGCTCGCATCCACGGCACGGCGCGAGATGGCGGGCCGGTGTGCGCGACCGTGGATCCTCTTTCGATCAGCTGGCAGCTGGCCAGGCGCTCCTGAGTGAGGGGGCGTCAGGCGCCGCTGTTGAGCGACATGTGGCGTTGCTCGGCATAGGTTTTCAGTGACTGCATGGTCCGAGGAAGCCCCTCGCGAACCTGCCTGGCAACGCCGGGCCCGAAGAGAAAAGAAAGGGCTCCCGTGAACCACACGCGGTGCATCACCTCCGACCCGCCGGCGACCGGAGACACCGTGTGCTCGAAGTGCATGCGGAACAGCGGGATGTGCCCCACCACGGTGAACGACCGGCCCTCGGTGCGCTCGGTGACCACCATCGGCACGCCCATGCCCTTGCTGGGCGTGATCCGGCCCCTTGTACCGACGGCGAAGGGCCCATCGAGCCGGGCCTGCTTGGTGTCCGGGTCCCACAGAGGCCATCGGTCGACCTCACTCCAGATGCGATCGATGGTCGCGGGCGGGACGGCGATGTGGACGCGTTCTTCGATTTGCATGAGGTGGTTGAAATGGTTGCGAAGCTCAGGCGCGGCATCTCGCGCCCGCCCTGGGCGTTTGGCGAAGAGTATCCGCGCTTCGTCGCAAGGCACAAGACCGCTGCAGGGCCCTTGCAGATAATCGCCAGCTTCATTCCCACCGAGGCTCGCGCTCCATGAAAACGTTCAACGCAACACGGTTCTCTGCGGTCGTCGCCCTGGCGCTTGCAGCCACCTGCGCCCATGCCGCCGGCTTTCAGCATGGCGTTGCCGCGGATCCGGACGGCAAGCCGCTCCCCATTGGCATCTGGTACCCGAGCCCCGCCGCAGCCCAGCCCTTGGCATTGGGCCCGACGACGATGAGCGTGGCGGCCAACGGCCCTGTGCAGGGCCAGGCGTTGCCGCTGATCCTGATGTCACATGGAACCGGCGGCTCCTTGCTCGGGCATTTCGATACGGCCATTGCGCTGGCCGACGCAGGCTTCGTGGTGGCCGCCGTCACGCACACGGGCGACAACTACGCAGACCAGAGCCGCAGCGTCGACATCATGGACCGGCCTAGGCAGATCACCCGGGTGATCAACCACATGCTGTCGAGCTGGGGTGGCCGCGCGGCGATCGACCCTGCGCGGGTCGGCATGTTTGGCTTCTCGGCGGGCGGCTTCACCACGCTCGCGAACATCGGCGCGGTGCCCGACTTTTCAACGATCGGGCCGATGTGCCGCCAGTACCCCGGCGACTTTGCCTGCCAGCTCCTGGCGAAGAGCGGAAACGCCGTCACCCCTCCCGCCGCGTCCACGCTGGCCAGCGCAGCGGACGCGCGGATCAAGGCCGCTGTGGTGGCCGCACCGGCGCTCGGGTTCACCTTCGCACCGGAGGGGCTCAAAAACGTCAAGGTGCCCGTGCAGCTCTGGCGCGCCGAGAACGATGCCATCCTCCCTCATCCGCGTTATGCCGAAGTGGTCCGGCTCGGGCTGCCGCAGGCGCCGGACTATCGCGTCGTCTCCAACGCCGGGCATTTCGACTTCCTGGCCCCGTGCAGCAGTGCGCTGGCCTCGATCGCGCCCGACATTTGCACCAGTGCGCCGGGCTTTGACCGGGTCGCGTTTCATGCGAGCTTCAATGCAGCGGTCGTGGGCTTTTTCAGCAAGGCATTGAAGGTGCCTTGATGTTGTGCCCGGTTGGCTTCAAGGAAGCACCAAGGCCGCTTCGTGTCTGCCCCGCCTGGGCTAGCATGGCGGCCATCGGCCAACAGCAGACCTCTTCTCTATGACCCTCTCATCTCTCTTCCTCATTTCGCTGGTTGTTTGGGTTGTGATCGGGGTTCTCTGGCTCTTGCCCATGAAGCTGAAAATCATGAAGCGACTGGGACATTTGACGCCAGATGAAATCATTCAACTTGGCAAGGCCGGCGATGCCGAGGTGCAGAGCCTGCGGAAAAGAGGCTGGTGGTGGATCGGCATAGGCCTAGCGGTGCTCGTGCCTCAGCAGCTGGTTCTGTCAGCCCTTAAGACTGTAGGAAGTTGAAGGCTCACTCGCGCGGCTCTCGGGCGCGCAGGTGACTTCCGTTTGATGCCATCACACCTGCTTCTGTCCCCGATACGCAGACCACTTCAAGAAACCAGCGGCGACCATGATGGTCCCGAGACTCATGTAAAGGATCGCGGGCCCCCGGTGTCCCATAGCGTTGAAAGCCATTGTTTTAACCCAGCTCCAGCGGCCGCTGAACGGCACTTGCGACGGGTCAAACCATTCGTGAAGACCGAGCACGAAAGAGCATGCGCCGAAGCCCCACCAGACGGCGGCCATCTCTTTGTTCGAGAACGGCTTCTTCCAATGAGGGTGGTCCGGTTCACCGCGATTGAGTTTCATACTGTGGACGCCTTGATCAATGTCTGTTTCTGGCCGTCAGGCCCCTCTCGCATACCGCTCCAACCGCTGTTCCAGCGTGCCGGTATGAAGCTCGAAGAAGTGGTTGTCGAAATCGTAGAAGTACACCTCCCGCGCGCCCAAACCGAAGCACAGGAAGTGCGCCATCCGCTCGAGGTCGCGAACGATGAACGTGATGTGGCTGATGCCCTCGATGTGCATGGGGGCTTACCGTAACACGGCCGTCTCAGCAGACCATTCCCCTACACCGAAACATCTGCGAACACCATTCCGGCCCCCATGCGTGCAGACTACGGCCCCATGAAGCTCCTCCCCCTCGTGTTTTCGCTGAGCGCCGTGGCGCTCGTCCCCTTCGCCGCCCAGGCCCAGCAGGCGCCGGCGAAGCCCGCGGCCAAGCCCGCGCCCGCTGCCACCAAGGCGCAGGCCACCGCCACCAAGCGTCCCCCACTGGCCCGCTCCGCCGCCAAGGCCGTGGAAGAGGTGACGCCCATCGAGGAAGACACCAACGTGACGCTCTCCGAAGCCGATCTCGCGGTGGCCAAGCGGGTGTACATCGGCAGCATCCCGTGCGAGCTCGGCAATGCCGTGCAGATCACGCCCGCCAAACGCGACGGCTTCTTCATCGTGCAGGTGAAGAACACGCGCAACGCGCGTTACTACATGCACCCGGTGGAAAGCCGCACCGGCGCCATCCGCCTGGAAGACCCCAAGCGCGGCGCGCTCTGGCTGCAGCTGGGCAACAAGTCCATGCTCATGAGCCAGAAGATCGGCGCGCGGCTGGCCGACGAATGCATGAGCCCCGACCAGCTCACCCTGGCCGCCGAGATGAAGCGCAACCCGCCCAAGAGCATTCTCGACCCGGTGGACCCGCCAGCAGCGGTCACGCCCCCGCCCGCTGCGCCCCCGGCCAACGCCAACTGATAGACTGCGACGCTCTGCGGGAGAGCGAGGCGCGTCGAGCGCCTCCGCCGAAGGCGCAAACTCCCATGATCGCTCAGGCTCAACGGACCGCAGACACATTTCGCCGACTGGAGAGAGGCCGGGCCGCACCACGCGCGCACCGGCACACCGAAGGGGCAGACTGCCACGCAGTCGAAACTCTCAGGTAAAAGGACAGAGGGAGAGGCGCCCACAGGAACGGCCATCGCGCGGTTCCTGCCTTCACCTGAGTCCTTGCCCATGCGCCTCTCGCGGCCTGCCTTCACCTTCCGTTTCTTTCTCGCCCTGGCCGTCGGCCTGTGCATCGGCGCTTCCCTCGGCGCGGCCTATGCCCTGCACCGCCTGTGGCTGCAGCTGCCCGAGGTCGGCCACCTCGCCGACTACGACCCCATGCTGCCGCTGCGCATCCACGCGCGCGACGGCAGCCTGCTCGCGGAGTACGGCGAAGAGCGGCGCCAGTTCGTGCCGATCGAGCGCATCCCGCAGACGATGCAGAACGCCTTGCTGGCCATCGAGGACGCGCGCTTCCACGAACACGGCGCGGTGGACTACGCGGGCATCGCGCGCGCGGCGCTCGGCAACCTCGTGGCCGGTGGCCACACCCAGGGCGCGAGCACCATCACCATGCAGGTGGCGCGCGTCTTCTTCCTGAGCCGCGAGAAGACCTACCGGCGCAAGATCATGGAGATCCTGCTGGCCTACAAGCTCGAAGCGGCCTACAGCAAGGGCAAGATCCTGGAGCTGTACATGAACCAGATCTACCTGGGCGAGCGGGCCTACGGATTTGCCGCCGCCGCGTCGGTCTATTTCGACAAGACGCTCGACCAGCTCAGCGTCGCCGAGGCCGCAATGCTGGCCGGCCTGCCCAAGGCTCCTTCGGCCTACAACCCGGTGGTCAACCGCGAGCGCGCCACCGTTCGCCAGCAGCACATCCTCAAGCGCATGCGCGAGCTGGGACACCTCGACGAGCCGGCGCACCAGCAGGCGCGCGCGGAGCCGCTCACGCTGCGGCCGCGCCCACCGCCGGCGGACCCGGCCACGGCCCATGCGGTCGAACAGGTGCGCAAGATGATGGTGGCGCGTTTCGGCGACGAGGCCTACTCGCGCGGCCTGGACGTGACCACCACCCTCGACGTGGCGGCGCAGCAGGCCGCCGCCCGTGCCTTGCGCACCGGCCTGCAGAAGGCCCGGCGGCCGCAGCTGGAGGGCGCGCTGGTGTCCGTCGATGCGAAGTCGGGGGACATCCTGGCGCTGGTGGGGGGCTCCGATTTCGCGCGCAACCAGTTCGACCACGCCGTGCAGGCGGTGCGCCAGCCGGGCTCGACCTTCAAGCCCTTCGTGTTCTCCGCCGCATTGGAAAAGGGCTACTTCCCCGGCACGCGCATCGACGACACGCAGCGGCTGGTCACGCCCGCGGCGCGCGGGCGCAAGGCCTGGCGGCCACGCAACTACGGCCACCAGTACGAAGGCTTCATCACGGCCCGGCGGGCGCTGGCGCGCTCGAAGAACGTGGTGGCGGTCAACCTCATGGACGCCGCCGGCCCTGAGTACGTGCAGCAGTTCGCCACCCGCTTCGGCTTCGCGGCCGAGCTGAACCCGCCCATCCTCCCGCTGGCGCTGGGCGCGGGCGCGGTGACCCCGCTGCAGCTCACCGAGGCCTATGCCGTCTTTGCCAACGAGGGCGAGCGGGTCGAGTCCCGCCTGGTGCTGCAGGTGAGCGAGCGCGGCGGCGGCGTGCTCTACGAAGCGCCGACGGTGGCGCCGCGCGCGCAGGTGATCTCCCCGCGCAACGCCCACGTGATGGACAGCCTGCTGCGCGACGTGGTGCGGCAAGGCACGGCGCGGCGCGCGCAGGCGCTGGGGCGCGCGGACACGGCGGGCAAGACCGGCACCTCCAACGACGCCCGCGATGTCTGGTTCGCCGGCTATTCGTCGGGCATCGCCTCGGTGGTGTGGATGGGGTTCGACCAGGCGCGCAGCCTGGGCAACGCCACGGGCGGCAGCCTCGCCCTGCCGGTCTGGACGGACTACATGAAGACCGCCGTGGCCGATCGGCCCCAGGCGCAGCGCAGCCCGCCGGCGGACCTGGTGATGCTGGGCGACGACTACGTCTACCCGGAGTACCTCGCCGGCGCCTGCGTCGAGGCGCCACACGCCTTCATCGAAAGCCCGTTCGGCTGCGCCGGCTCAGGCGGCCCGGTGCCGGGCAATGAAGTCTTCGTTGAATGACAGCCCGTGGCCGGGCCGTTCGCTGAGCACCAGAGCGCCGTTCGATCAGGCCGTTGGGAATGGCCGCGATCAGCGGCGCGAAGATCTCGGGCACCAGGTGGCTGTCACGTCGCGGATCGCCTTCACGTGTTCCACCAGCTGCGGCAGGCGCGCGCGATCACCGCGGGCAGGTCCCATGTCCCGTCGGTCTCGTCGTTCCTCGGGATCACCCGGGGAATGAGCACGGTCTGGACGTCGACCCGCGTGATCTTCATGCCAGCGCGAGCGGCAGCGCCAGGCCCATGGCGGCGGTTTCGCGGTTCATGGCCTGCGCGTACTGGCGCGCGTTGCCCACCTTCACGTGTTCGTAGCCGCGCACCATGTCGGGCAGCGCGGCGATGCGCGCGGCCTGCTCGTGGTTGCCGGCGTTGAGCGCTTCCACCAGCTGGGCCAGCAGCGCCTCGTAGTGTTCGAGCAGCTGGCGCTCCAGGCGGCGCACCTCGGTGCGCGCGAACACGTCCAGCGCCGTGCCCCGGATGCCCTTGGCCGCGCGCAGCAGCTTGAGCACCGGCGCGAACCAGGGGCCGAACTTCACTTTCTGGTTGAAGCCCAGGCTGCGCAGGAAGGTGGGGTGCAGGTGCCAGGTGATGCGCGGGTTCTCGCCGAAGGTGCGCGTGAGGCGCGCGCGCTCGGCATCGTCCAGCAGCAGGCGCGCCACTTCGTACTCGTCCTTGTAGGCCATGAGCTTGTAGAGGTTCTTCGCCACCGCGACCGTCAGCGCACTGCGCCCGCCCGGCAGCGCCGATTCGGCGCGCCACATGGCGGCCACCTGGCGCGTGTAGCGCTCGGCGTAGGCCGCGTTCTGGAAGGCGATGAGTTCGGGCACGCGCAGTTCCAGCACGGCGCGCAGCGCGGCGTCCTGACCGGGCACGCTGTCCACCAGCGCGCGCGCGGCGGGCGAGAGCTCGGCCGCCACCGGCGCAGGGGTGCGGTTCTGCTGCATGGCCTGCTCCACCTTGGCCGGGTCGCCCACCAGCAGGCGGCCCCAGCGGAAGGCCTCGATGTTCATCTCCACCGAGGTGCCGTTCAGGCGGATCGCGTCCTCGATCGCCTCGGCCGGGATCGGCAGCGCGCCGGCCTGGTAGGCCGCGCCCACCAGCAGCAGGTTGCTCGCCATGTGGTCGCCCATCAGGCGCTCGGCCACGTGCTGCGCGTCCAGGTACACGTTGTGCTCGGCGCGCGTCACCTTGTCCAGCGTCTCGCGCAGGTGGTCGGGCGCGGGGTAGTGCTTGGCCTTGTTGGCCACCATCTCGCCCGTGGGCACGGCGGTGGTGGAGACGATGGCCACGGTGCGCTCGGGCGAGGCCACCACGATGTTGCTCGCGCTCACCGCCACCAGCGGGTCGAACACCAGGAACAGGTCGGCGCTGGCCGTGCCCACGGTGGGCGAGCCGCCCACGCCGTGCGGCAGCACCTTCAGGTGCGAGACCACCGGGCCGGCCTTCTGGCTGGAGCCGGTGTGGTCGTAGGTCTGCACGTTCATGCCGCTGCGGAACGCCGCCGTGCCCAGGATCTGGTTGACCGTGACCACGCCGGTGCCGCCGATGCCGGTGAGGCAGATCGAGAATGCGCCTTCGGGCACGCGCGAGACCGGCTCGGGCAGCGCCAGCGCCGTGGGCAGCGGCACGCGCTGGCCGCCGCGCAGTTTCTGTTTGAGCGCAGGCGCCTCGATGGTGGCGAACGAGGGGCAGTCGCCCTTCACGCAGGAGAAGTCCTGGTTGCAGGAGGACTGGTGGATCTGCGTCTTGCGGCCGTAGGGCGTTTCCACCGGCTGCACGCTCAGGCAGTTGGACTTCACGCCGCAGTCGCCGCAGCCTTCGCACACGCGCTCGTTGATGATGGTCGAGCGCGGCTTGTAGTCCATCTTGCCGCGCTTGCGCAGGCGGCGCTTTTCGGTGGCGCACTGCTGAACGTGCATCAGCACGGTCACGCCCGGCGTGCCGGCCAGCAGCTTCTGCGCCTCCATCAGGCGCTCGCGCGGCCACACCGCGGCGCTGCCGACCTTGCCGCCGGGGTACTGCTCGGGGTCGTCGGTGGTGATCAGGATGCGGGCCACGCCTTCGGCCTCCAGCATCTTCACCATGTCGGGCACCGTCATGCCGCCCAGGATGTCCTGGCCGCCGGTCATGGCCACGGTGGAGTTGTAAAGCAGCTTGTAGGTGACGTGGGTCTTGGCCGCCACCGCGAAACGGATCGCCAGGCTGCCCGAGTGGGCGAAGGTGCCGTCGCCCAGGTTCTGGAAGAAGTGCGCCGTGTCGGTGAAGGGCGCCAGGCCCACCCACTGCGCGCCCTCGCCGCCCATCTGCGTGTAGCCCTTGACGACGCCGAAGCCCTCGCCCATCCACAGGTCCATGATGTGGCAGCCGATGCCCGCGCCCACGATGGCGCCGTCGGGTGCCTTCAGGCTGGTGTTGTGCGGGCAGCCCGAGCAGAAGTACGGCGTGCGCGCGGTGCTCAGCATGATGGGCGCGCGCTTCAAGGCCGGCGGGTTGAGCAGCAGCGCGCGCGACTGCGCCACCGGCGTCTGCACCAGCGGGCCCAGGCGCTTGAGCAGCGCGCGCGCGATGGTGTCGGCCGACTGCTCGCCCTGCAGCGGCAACAGGGGCGCGCCGTGCTCGTCCGCCTTGCCGACGATGCGCGGCTGGTCGGGCGTGCCGTACAGGATCTCCTTGAGGAACAGCTCGACGAAGGGCCGCTTGTCCTCCACCACCAGCAGCTCGGGCATGCCGCGCGCGAACTCGCGCACGATGTCCGGCTCCACCGGGTAGATCAGGCCCATCTTCAGGATGCCCACGCCGGCCTCGGCCAGCGCCTCGTCGCTGTGCAGGCCCAGGTCGCTGAGCGCCTGGCGCACGTCGTAGTAGGTCTTGCCCCAGGTGACGATGCCGATGCGCGGGGCCTTGGGTTGCACCACGATGCGGTTGAGGCCGTTGAGTGCGGCGTAGCGGCGCGCGATCTCCAGCTGGCCGTTGGCGATGCGGCGCTCGGCCTCGATCAAAGGCGGGCCGGCCTCGTTGGGGCGGAACACCGGCTTGAGCGGCTGGCCGTCGTACAGCACCTCGGGCAGCACCGGCTGCACGCGGTCGTGCCCGACCCAGGCCACGCCCGCGCTGTCGGCCACGTCGGTGACGAACTTGAAGCCGGTCCACAGGCCGCTGGCGCGCGAGAGCGCATAGCCGTGCAGGCCGAAGTCGATCACCTCCTGCACGTTGCCCGGTGCGAGGATCGGCATGAAGAACTTGTAGAAGGCCGCGTTCGAGTCGCTCGGGAAGATGGTCGAGCGCGCGTGCGGGTCGTCGCCCGCCACCACCAGCACGCCGCCGTTGCGGCCCACGCCGCGGAAGTTGTGGTGGTGGAAGGCGTCGCCCGCGCGGTCCACGCCCGGCGCCTTGCCGAACCACATGGCGAACACGCCGTCGTAGCGCGCGCCGGGCGTTTCGTGCAGCGCCTGCGTGCCGAAGGCCGCCGTGGCCGCGAGCTCCTCGTTCAGGCCGGTGCGGTGCACGATGTGGTGCGTGTCGAGCAGCTTCTGGTTGCGCTGCATCTCGCCGTCCACGCCGCCCACCGGCGAGCCCGGGTACCCGCACACGAAGCCGGCGGTGTTGAGTCCGCTGCGCTGGTCGAGGCGGCGCTGATCCAGCATCAGCCGCAGCAGGGCCTGCGTGCCGTTGAGGTAGATCGGGCCTTCCTCGCGCGTGAACTTGTCGGCCAGGGTGAAGGGGTTGGGGAGGTCGCGTGGGGCGTTCATGGCGTGGGGCGAGGCCGGTTCTCTTTTATTGACCGCGGATCTTCTTGACTTCGGCGTTCAGGGCGTTGATGAGGTCCGGGCCGAGCACGGCGGTCTGGTTGGCGTACACCACCTTGGTCTTCTCGCGCATGCGCTCGAGTTCGGCCTTGGAGGGTTCGGTGATGGCCACGCCCTGGGTCTTGAGGTAGGCGGCCGATTTGTCTTCCATGTCGCGGCCGAGCTGGCGGTTGACCAGGCGGTTCTCCATCGCGCAGTCCTTGAGCGCCTTCTGCTCGTCGGGGGCGAGCTTGTCGTACTGGGTCTTGGAGTAGATGAAGTTCACCGGGCTGTAGACGTGGCGCGTCAGGGCCACGTGCTTCTGCACCTCGTACAGCTTGGAGGTCTGCAGGAAGGCCACCGGGTTTTCCTGGCCGTCGATGGCCTTGGTCTCCAGCGCCGAGTACACCTCGGTGAAGGGCATGGGCACCGGGTTGGCGCCGAGCTGGGTGAAGGTGTCGATGAAGGTCTTGTTCTGGATCACGCGCAGCTTGAGGCCCTGCAGGTCTTCCAGCTTGTTGATGGGGCGGCGCGAGTTGGTCACGTTGCGGAAACCGTGTTCCCAGAACGAGAGATGCACCAGGCCGGCCGCACCGTAGAAGCCGGCCAGGCGCTCGCCGAAGGCGCCGTCGAGCAGCGCGTCGATTTCCTTGTAGTCGCTCACCAGGAAGGGCAGATCGAACACGCCGAGCTGCGGCACGGCCGGCGCGGTGGCGGCGGTGGTGATCACAGCGCCGTCGAGCGAGCCGCTGCGCACCTGCGTGAGGTTGGCCTGCTCCGGGCCGAGCACGGCCTCGAAGAAGGGGCGCATCTTGAACTTGCCGCCGGACTTGGCGGCCAGGCATTCGCTGGTCTTGGTCAGCGCGATGCCGGCGGGGTGGTCCTTGCTGCCGGTCATGGAGATGCGCACCGTGCGGTCCTGGAACTCGGCCTGGGCCAGGCCGGTGGTGAACACGGCGGCGGCGGCCGCGGCGGCGATCAGGCCGGGGCGCAGGGTCTTGCGAAGAAGGGTGGTCATGGTCTGTCTCTCTCTTTTGGGGTGGGGGAAAAAGGGGCGTGCTCAGAACAGCCAGCGCAGCGGCACCAGCACGATGGAAGGGAAAATCACCAGCAGGAACAGCACGGCCACTTCGGCGATCAGGAACGGCCACAGGCCCTTCATGAGCTGGCCCATCTGCAGGCGTGCGCCGCTGCACACCACGTTGAGCACGATGCCCACCGGGGGGGTGATCAGGCCGATGGCGTTGTTCATCACGAACAGCACGCCGAAGTACACCGGGTCGATGCCGGCCTCGCGCACGATGGGCATCAGGATGGGCGTGAGGATCAGCAGCGTGGGCGAAAAGTCCAGCGCGGTGCCGACCACGATCACCAGCGCCATCATGGCGAACATCAGCAGCGTGGGGTTGGCGATCAGCGGCTGCAGCATGTCGCTGACCTGCTGCGGGATTTCCGAGACGGTGATCAGCCAGGCCGAGACCAGCGCGGTGGCGATCAGGAACACCACGGCGGCCGAGGCCTTGGCCGAGGACAGCAGCAGCGGGTAGAGCATGCGCCAGGTCAGCTCGCGGTAGACGAACATGCCGACGATGAAGGCGTAGACCGCCGCCACCACCGCCGCTTCGGTGGGCGTGAACACGCCCAGCTTCATGCCGCCCACGATGCCGATCGGCATGATCAGCGCCCAGGTGGCGCGCGCCGTGATGCGCAGGCGCTCGGGCATGGGGGTGCGCGGCTGCATGCGGCCGGGCTCCTTGCGCGAGATCCACAGCCAGGTGGCGACCAGGGCCACGCCCATCAGCAGGCCGGGCACGATGGCGGCCATGAACAGCTTGCCGATCGAGACGTTGGCGATCACGCCGAAGACGATCAGCGCGATCGACGGCGGCAGCACCGGCGCGATCACGCTGCCGGCGGCGATCAGGCCACCCGAGCGCGCCACGTCGTAGCCGGCCTTGCGCATCATGGGGATCAGCATGGCGGTGAGCGCGGCCGCGTCGGCGGCGGCCGAGCCCGAGATGGCCGCCATGATCACCGCCGCGGCGATCGCCACGATGCCCAGGCCGCCGCGGATGTGGCCGATCCAGGCCAGCGCGAAGTCCACGATGCGGCGCGAGATGCCGCCGGCGTTCATCAGTTCGCCGGCCAGCATGAAGAAGGGGATGGCCAGCAGCGGGAAGCTGTCGGCGCCTTCGACGATCTTCTGCGACAGCAGGGTGGCGTCGAACTCGCCGCTGAAGATCATGAGCGCCGCACCGGTGACCAGCAGGGCGAACGCGATCGGCATGCCGATCGCCATGGCGCCGCCCAGGGCGCCGAGGAAGATGGTGAAGGTCATTCCAGGCCCTCCGGCGCGATCTCGCGCTCCAGCGAGCCGCCGCGCAGGATGTGCACGATGCGCTGCAGGCTGATGAAGGCGATGCCGCCGCCCGTGACGTAGCCGACGCCGAAGACCCAGATCATCGGCAGGCCCGAGACCGCCGCCACCGTGCTGGCGTTGACCTCGTGCTGGCGCCAGGTGCCCCAGACGAAGACCGCGCAGCAGGCGATCACCAGCACCTCGGCCAGCACCAGGCAGGCGCGGTGGGCCCAGTCGGGCAGGGCCACGAGCAGGGCGTCCACGCCCACGTGCATGCCTTCGCGCGCCGCCAGGATGGCGCCGACGAAGGTCATCCACACGAAGGCGAAGCGCGAGAGTTCCTCGGAGAGCACCAGGCCGCCGTCGAAGCCGTAGCGCAGCACCACGTTGCCGAACACCATGGCGATCATGGTGAGCAGGCACACCACCAGCAGCACTTCGAGCGTGCGCACGATGGCGCGGCCCGCGCCCGCCAGCGCACCGGGTTGGGGGGTGTCGTCGCGCATCACCGGCGCATCCGGTGGGGCGAGGGGAGGGGCGGTGGCAGCAATGGGAATGTCTCCATGGGGTTTCTTGGTGTGAGGCCAGTGTAGGTAGGGGGCCGGTGGCACCCATCGTCGGAACCGACGAAATGGCCCGACGACCCTGGCGCGCACCGCCCGGGATCAGGGTGTACCCGGGGTTGCGGATCGTCGCTTCGGACGATGGCCGGCCCGGGTGTGCTTTCTAGACTGGCGCACCATTTCGAGGAGCGCCCTTGCCTGCAACGAGCATTCTTTCCGCCCTGCAAAAACTGCTGGGTCCCCGGGGCGTCCTGGGCGCGGACGCGATCGAGGAGCGTTACCTCGTCGACGTGCTGGGCAACCGGGGCGAAGCGCCGCTGGCCGTGATCCGGCCCGCCGACACGGCCGAACTCAGCGCCGCGCTGGCGCTGTGCCATGCCCAGGGTGTGCCGGTCATCACCCAGGGCGGGCGCACCGGCCTGGCGCTCGGGCAGTTGCCGCGCGCGGGCGAGATCGTGCTGTCCACCGAGCGCATGAATGCGATCGAGGACATCGACGCCGACGCCGGCACCGCCACGGTGCAGGCCGGCGTGATCCTGCAGACGCTGCAGGAGCGCGTGGCACCGGCCGGCCTGATGTTCCCGCTCGACCTGGGCGGGCGCGGCAGCTGCACCCTAGGCGGCAACATCGCCACCAACGCCGGCGGCAACCGCGTGCTGCGCTACGGCATGGCGCGCGAGATGGTGCTGGGCCTGGAGGTGGTGCTGGCCGACGGCACCGTGCTCGACGGCCTCAAGCCCCTGCTGAAGAACAACACCGGGCCCGACCTCAAGCACCTGTTCATCGGCAGCGAGGGCGTGCTCGGGGTGATCACGCGCGCGGTGCTGCGCCTGTTCCCGCAGCCGGCCGACCGCACCGTGGCGCTGTGCGCCGTGGCCGACTTCGTGCGCGTCAAGGCCCTGCTGCGCCACGCGCGCGCCGGCCTGGCGGGCGAGCTCACTTCCTTCGAGGTGATGTGGGCGAGTTACTACGACCGCGCCGTCACCCTGCTCGGACGCCCCGCGCCGATCGCGCCGGGCAACGCCTTCCACGTGCTCATCGAGGCCTCGGGCACCGACGCCCAGACCCTGCAGGCCCGGGTGGAGCAGATGCTGGGCAGCGCCATCGAGCAGGGCACCGTGGCCGACGCGGTGCTGGCCAAGTCGGGCGCCGAGATCGAGGAACTCTGGCGCGTGCGCGACCTGGCCATCGAGACCTCGCGCCTGCTCGACCCCATCGTGCCCTTCGACGTCAGCGTGCCCATCTCGCGCATGGACAGCTTCGTGGCCGAGGTGCAGGCCGCCGCACTGGCGGTGGACCCGCGCTGCGACCTGCTGGTGTTCGGCCACATGGCCGACGGCAACCTGCACCTCGCGGTGCACCAGCCGCCGGACCGGCCGCAGGCCTTCGACGCCATCGAGCAGGCCGTCTACGGCGTGGTCGGCCGCTACCGGGGATCGGTGTCGGCCGAGCACGGCATCGGCTGGCTCAAGCGCGAGTACCTGGGGCAGTCGCGCAGCCCCGCCGAGATCGCCGTCATGCGCTCGCTCAAGGCGACGCTCGACCCTCGCAACATCCTCAACCCCCACCGGATCCTGTCATGAGCCTGCGCCTTGCCATCTGCACCCCCGTGGCCCGCCCCGTGTTCGAACAGCTGCTGCAGCCCCTGCCCGGCGTGCGCGTGCGCTGGGTGGCCGCCAACGAACTGCCCGAGGCGGCGGCCGAGGCCGACGGCATGGTGCTGCCCGCTTCCGACTACACGCCCGCGCTGGCCGCCGCCCTGCAACAGCCCGGCTCGCCCTGCCAGTGGCTGCAGACCCTCTCGGCCGGCTACGAAACCCTGGTGGTGCACGGCGTGCCCGAGCGCGTGCAGGTGACCAACGCCGGCTCGGTGTGGTCGCCCATGGTGGCCGAACACGCCATGGGCCTCCTGCTGGCCGTGGCGCGCCGCGTGCCGCGCGTGCTCGCCGCGCAGGCCACGGGCCGCTGGGACCACACGATCCGCCAGGACATGCTGATGCTGTTCGATGCGCGCCTGGTGATCGTGGGCATGGGCAGCATCGGCGGTGAGCTCGCGCGCCGCGCGCGCGCCTTCGGCATGCACATCACCGGCGTCACGCGCGGCGGCCGCCCCCACCCCGACGCCGACGAGGTGCTGCCTGTGAGCCGCTTGCACGAGGCCCTGGCGCGCGCCGACTTCGTGGTGTGTGCCGCACCCGGCTCGCCCACCACCGACGGCCTGATCGGCGAGCACGAGCTGGCCGCCTGCCCGCCGCACGCCATCATCGTCAACGTCGGTCGGGGCACGGTCATCGACACGCCTGCGCTGGTGCGCGCGCTGCGCGCCGGCACCGTGGCCGGCGCCGCGCTCGACGTGACCGAGCCCGAACCCCTGCCCGACGGCCACCCGCTGTGGGGCATGCCCAACGTGATCGTCTCGCCGCACCTGGGGGGCGCCGCGCCCGCCCGCTACAACGACCGACTCGCCCGCCACGTGGTGGCCAACGTGCAGGCCCGTCTGGCCGGCAACGCCCTCAACGACCGGGTCGATCCCCGCGCCGCCGCATGAAAACCCCTTACCGCTCCGCGCTCGTCACCACCGCCCCGGGCCCCTCGGCCGCCGCTGCGCGCTCGCTCTGGCGCGCCACCGGCATGACCGACGGCGACTTCGGCAAACCCATCATCGCGGTGGCCAACTCCTTCACCCAGTTCGTGCCCGGCCACGTGCACCTGCGCGACCTGGGCAAGCTGGTGGCCGAGGAAATCACCGCCGCCGGCGGCGTGGCGCGCGAGTTCAACACCATCGCGGTGGACGACGGCATCGCCGCCGGGCACGACGGCATGCTGTACTCGCTGCCCTCGCGCGAGCTGATCGCCGACGCCATCGAGTACATGGTCAACGCCCACCGCGCCGACGCGCTGGTGTGCATCTCCAACTGCGACAAGATCACGCCCGGCATGCTGATGGCTGCGATGCGGCTGAACATCCCGGTGGTCTTCATCTCGGGCGGGCCGATGGAGGCCGGGCGCATGCAGCACGCCACCCGAACCGAGCGCGTGAGCGTGGTCGAGTCCTATGTGGCGATCGCGCGCCCGGGCACCAGCCTGGCCGACGCCAAGGGCTACGAGCACAGCGCCTGCCCCACCTGCGGCTCGTGCTCGGGCATGTTCACCGCCAACTCCATGAACTGCCTGACCGAGGCGCTGGGCCTGGCGCTGCCGGGCAACGGCTCGCTGCTGGCCACGCACGCCGACCGCGAAGGCCTGTTCCGCCAGGCCGGCCGGCTCATCACCGAGCTGTGCCACCGCCGCTATGGGCAGGGCGATGTGAGCGTGCTGCCGCGCGCCATCGCCAACCGCACCGCGTTCGAGAACGCCATGCGCATGGACATCGCCATGGGCGCGTCCACCAACACCATCCTGCACCTGCTGGCCGCCGCGCACGAGGGCGAGGTGGACTTCACGCTCGAAGACATCGACCGCCTCTCGCGCGACACGCCGCACCTGTGCAAGGTCTCGCCGTCCACGCCCGACTACTTCATGGAAGACGTGCACCGCGCCGGCGGCGTCTACGGCATCCTGGGCGAGCTCGACCGCCTGGGCCTGCTCGATACCCGCGCCGGCTGCGTGCACGCGCCCTCGCTGGCCGATGCGCTGGCGCGCTGGGACGTGCGCCGCAGCGAAGACCCCGAGGTGCAGCGCTTCTACCGCGCCGCGCCCGGCGGCGTGCGCACCACCGAAGCCTTCTCGCAGAGCAAGCGCTACGACACGCTGGACGTGGACCGCCAGAAGGGCTGCATCCGCGAGGGCGCCTCGGCCTACTCGGCCACCGGTGGCCTGGCTGTGCTGCGCGGCAACCTCGCGCCCGAAGGCTGCGTGATCAAGACCGCCGCCGTGCACCCCGACATGCACCAGTTCAAGGGCACGGCCATCGTGTTCGACAGCGAGATCAGCGTGCGCGACGCGATCGAGAACGGCAGCGTGAAACCCGGCCACGCCATGGTGGTGCGCTACGAAGGACCGCGCGGCGGGCCGGGCATGCAGGAGATGTCCAAGCCCGCCGTGGTGTTCCACTCCATGGGCCTGCACACCAGCTGCGCGCTCATCACCGACGGCCGTTTCTCCGGCGCCAACTCGGGCCTGGCGATCGCGCACGTCTCGCCCGAGGCCGCCTCGGGCGGCGCCATCGCGCTGGTGGAAGACGGCGACCCCATCGTGATCGACCTCGCGGCGCGCCGCATCGAGCTCGCGATCTCCGACGAGGAACTCGCCGCGCGCCGCCAGCGCATGCAGGCGCGCGGCGCCGCCGCGTGGAAGCCCGCACCGCGCGAGCGCGAGGTAAGCACCGCGCTGCGCATCTACGGTGCGTTGGCCACCTCGGCCTCCACCGGTGCGGTGCGCGACATCTCGCGGCTCGCCGCCTTCGAGCGCCTCGACGCTCAGCAAGAACCCTAGGTCTCATCGGTTTCGTCGCTTCCGACGAGGTCGGGACAGAGGCGCACTTCTAGACTGGCTTTCAAACTCGGAAAGCGGAGACATGACAAGCAAACCGGTCCTCCTGCGGATCTCCAACCTCGGTGTGCGCTTCGGCGGCATCGTGGCCCTGGAGGGCGTGTCTTTCGAAGTGCCGCACGGCAGCATCTGCGGCCTCATCGGCCCCAACGGCGCGGGCAAGACCACGCTGTTCAACTGCCTCAGCCGCCTCTACCAGCCGGCCTCGGGTTCGATCCACATCGATGGCGCGGACCTGCTCGCGATGGATGTGCACCAGATCGCCACCGCCGGCATCGGCCGCACCTTCCAGAACGTGGCCCTGTTCGACACGCTCACGGTGGACGAGAACATCATGCTCGGCGGCCACTCGCAGACGCGCGGCGGCTTCGCGGCCAACGCGCTGAACCTCCCCCTGGTGCGAACCGAAGAACGCCAGCTGCGCGACGGCGCGCGCGAAGCGGCGCAACTGGTGGGCCTGCAAGGCTACGGCCAGGCCATCGTGGCCGACCTGCCCTTCGGCTACCGCAAGCGCGTGGAACTGGCGCGCGCCCTCATGGCCCGACCCAAGCTGCTGCTGCTGGACGAGCCCGCCGCCGGCCTGAACCACGAAGAGCTGCACGGCCTGCAGGTGCTGATCCGCCGCATCCGCGACGAGCGCGGCATCACCGTGCTGCTGGTGGAGCACCACATGGGCCTGGTGATGGCGCTGTCGGACAAAGTGGTCGCGCTGAACTTCGGCCGCAAGATCGCCGAAGGCTCGCCGGCCGAGGTGCAGCAGAACGAGGACGTGATCGCCGCCTACCTGGGAGCCCCCGCATGAGCGACCTTCTGCTCGAGGTGAAGAACCTGAACGCCGCCTACGGCAGCACCTTGGTGCTGCACGGCCTGAGCTTCACGCTGCAACGCGGCGGCATCACCGCCATCCTGGGTGCCAACGGCGCGGGCAAGACCACCACGCTGCGGGCGATCTGCGGCATGTGCACGCGCCAGGGCGAGGTGCGGCTCGAAGGCGAGCGCATCGACCAGCGCAAGACCGAGCAGATCACCCGCCTGGGCGTGGCCCACGTGCCCGACGGGCGCGGCACCTTCACCGACCTCACGGTGGAAGAGAACCTGCGCCTGGGTGCGTACACGCGAAGCGACCGCGCCGGCATCGCGCAGGACTTCGAGCTGGTCTACAGCTACTTCCCCAAGCTGGCCGAGCGCCGCCACCAGCAGGCCGGCACGCTCTCGGGCGGCGAGCAGCAGATGCTGGCGATCAGCCGCGCGCTGATGCTGCGCCCGCGCCTGCTGCTGCTCGACGAACCCTCCTTCGGCCTGGCGCCGCTGGTGGTGAAAGAGATCTTCGCGATCATGCGCCGCATCAACACGCAGCAGAAGGTGAGCCTGCTGCTGGTGGAACAGAACGCCAACCTCGCGCTGGACCTGGCCGACCACGCCTACCTGCTGGAGACCGGCCGCATCGTGCTCTCGGGCCCCTCCGACGAGATCAAGCAGAACGACTCGGTGCGCCGCGCCTATCTGGGAACCTGAGCCATGGACAACTTCATCCACCAGTTTGTGGCCGGCCTGGCCAATGGCGGCATCTACGCCAGCATCGCCGTGGCCCTGGTCATGATCCACCGCTCCACGCAGCTGCTCAACTTCGCGCAGGGCGAGATGGCGATGTTCTCGACCTTCATCGCCTGGGCGCTGATGCAGTCGGGTTTGGGCTACTGGTCGGCCTTCGGCGTCACCATCGTGGTGTCGTTCGCCATGGGGCTGTGCGTGGAGCGTTTCGTCATCCGCCCGGTGGCGGCGCACACCAAGTCGCACCTGCCGCTGGTGGTGCTGTTCATCGGCATGCTGCTGATCTTCAACAGCGTGGCTGGCTGGATCTGGACCTACGACGTGCGGCCCTTCCCCAGCCCCTTCCCCGACGTGCGCATCCTCGGCGGCTACGCCACCGCGCACCAGGTCGGCTCCATCGGCATCACCCTGCTGGTGGTGGTGGGCCTGTACCTGTTCTTCCGCTTCACCTCGCTCGGCCTGGCGATGCGCGCGGCGGCGCAGAACCCGGCGTCGAGCCGGCTCGTGGGCATCCGTGTGGACCTCATGCTCGGCCTGGGCTGGGGCCTGGCGGCGGCGATCGGTGCCGTGGCCGGGATGATGGTGGCGCACGTGCTCTTCCTGGAGCCCAACATGCTGGGCGCGGCCGTGCTCTACGGATTCGCCGCCGCGCTGGTGGGCGGCATCGACAACCCCTGGGGCGCGGTGCTCGGCGGTTTCCTGCTCGGGGTGATCGAGAACCTGCTCGGCACCTACGTGATTGGCGACGACATGAAGCTCACCCTGGCGCTGGTGATCATCGTGGGCGTCATGACCTTCAAACCCGCCGGCCTCTTCGGCGTCACCCTGGTCAGGAGGGTCTGACATGGCCGCCATCAGCGAGAACACGGCCGCCCGCGTGCTGCCCTCCACCCCTTCTTCCCACACCACCCCGGTGATTGCACCGGTGGCCGCCGGCGGCCTCAGCCGCCTGGAGCGAACCGGCCTGGTGCTGCTGTTGGCGCTGGCCTGCGCGCTGCCGCTGCTGGTCACCGACTACCGGTTGTTCCAGGCCACGATGACGCTGATCTACGCCATCGTGCTGTTCGGCCTGACCATCCTCACCGGCTACAGCGGCCAGATCTCGCTCGGCCACGGCGCGTTCTACGCCCTGGGGGCTTACACCACGGCGATCCTGATCGCGCGCCTGGGTGTGCCCTACTGGGCCACGCTGCCGATCGCCGGTGCGGTGTGCATGGTGGTGGGCTTTCTGTTCGGCCGCCCGGCGCTGCGCCTGCAGGGCCACTACCTCGCGTTGGCCACCTTCGCGCTGGCGGTGGCCACGCCACAGTTCCTCAAGCACAAGTCGCTGCAGGGCTGGACCGGCGGGGTGCAGGGCATCACGCTGGAAAAACCGTCGGCGCCTTTTGGTCTGCCCATGACGCCCGACGCCTGGCTGTACCTGCTCACGCTGTTCGTGGCGGTGGTGATGTTCGTGCTCGGTCGCAACCTGCTCAAGGGCCGCATCGGCCGCGCGCTGCTGGCCATCCGCGACCACCCCACCGCCGCCTCGGCCATGGGCGTGAACATCTCGCTCTACAAGTCGCTCGCCTTCTCGGTCAGCGCCCTGTTCACCGGCGTGGCCGGCGGCCTGGGGGCGATCGTGGTGCAGTTCGTGGCGCCCGACTCCTTCCACCCGCTGCTGTCCATCCTGTTCCTGGTGGGCGCGGTCATCGGTGGCCTGTCTTCGTGGTGGGGCCCGTTGTTCGGGGCCATGTTCATCCAGTTCGTGCCCAACTTCGCCGAGGACCTTTCCAAGTCCGCGCCCTGGGCCATCTACGGGGTGCTCATGATCCTCAGCGTGTTCCTGCTCAAGAAGGGCATTGCCGGTGCGCTCGAAGGCGCCTGGCGGCGCCTCACCCGGTCCCGTCGTCATCACCCCATTCCCCCTTCTTCGGAGACACCATGAAACGTCGCACGCTCATCGTCTCGGCCACGGCCGCCACCGGTCTTGCCGCCCTGCCCCACCTGGCTTTCGCGCAGAAGAAGTACGCGCCGGGCATCACGGACACCGAGATCAAGTTCGGCCAGACCGGCCCGCTGTCGGGACCGGCCTCGGCCTACGGCACCATCGGCCGCGTGCAGACGGCCTACTTCAAGATGCTCAACGAGCAGGGCGGGGTGAACGGGCGCAAGCTCAACCTGGTGGTGCAGGACGACGGCTACAGCCCGCCCAAGACGGTGGAGCAGGTGCGCCGCCTGGTGGAGCGCGACGAGGTGGCCTTCATCTTCAACATCCTGGGCACGGCGCCCAACGTGGCGGTGCGCAAGTACCTCAACGAGCGCAAGATTCCGCAGCTGTTCACGGCGGCCGGCGCTTCCACCTTCGGCGACCACAAGAACTGGCCCTGGACCATCGTGCTGCAGCCGTCCTACCAGGCCGAGGCGAAGATCTACGTCGAGTACCTGAAGAAGACCAAGCCGGACGCGAAGATCGCGCTGCTGACCGGCAACGACGATGCGGGCAAGGACTATGTGGAGGGCGTGAAGCACGCGCTGGGGCCGGACGGTGTGAAGAAGCACATCGTGGCCGAGGCGACGTTCGAGTCGACCGACCCGAACACCGATTCGCAGGTGCTGGCGCTGCGCGGTTCGGGCGCGGACACGCTGATCGTGCACGGGGTGTCGAAGTGGGCGTCGATGACGATCCGCAAGGTGTACGACATCGGCTGGAAGCCGACGTTCATCCTGACGGCCACGGCGACCTCGGTGTCGGGGGTGCTGGAGCCGGCGGGGCTGGAGAAGGCGACGGGGCTGATCACGTCCTATTACCTGAAGGACCCGAACGACCCGCAGTGGGCGAACGACAAGGGCTTCCAGGACTGGCTGGCGTTCATGAAAAAATACTACCCAGCGGGCAGCACGGGCGACCAGCTCAATGTGTACGGCTACACGATGGCGCAGGCGCTGGTGCAGACGCTCAAGCAGTGCGGCGAAGATTTGTCGCGCGAGAACATCATGAAGCAGGCGGCGAATCTCGATGTGGAGTTGCCGATGCTGTTGCCGGGGATCAAGATCAAGACTGGGCCCAACGATTACTTCGGCGTGGAGGCGCAGCGGATGATGCGGTTCAACGGGAAGACCTGGGAGCTCTTCGGGGACTTGATCGGGCAGAACTGAATCTTCTGTTGTCTACCTCGCGGGCCCGGGGCGGCCGGGCGCTCTGCTCCGCGGGTGTCCCCCGACCCGGCTTCGCCGGGTCTCCTCCTTTACCCCGCTGCGCAGAGCGCCCAACCGCCCCGAGCCAACGGCATGCAGGCACGCCAACGTGGGTCTGTCACGGTGTGGGCGTGCTGCAGTGCCTGGGGTGGCCGACGCAGCGAAGTAAAGGAGGAGGCGGCACCAGCCGCCGGGGGACATTCGCGGAGTCGGTCACCCCAGGCGCTGCAGCAGAGAAGAAGCCTCCGAGCGAAAAAACGAGAAAAGCAATGCCTCAATCCCTGAAGCCTTCCGTGGTGAACGACTACCGCGAGCTGGCCCGACAACGCCTCCCCCGTCAGCTGTTCGAGTTCATCGACGGCGGCTCCTTCGGTGAAGAAACCGTCGCGGCCAACCGAAGGGACTTCACCGAACTTCGTTTGCGCCAACGCGTCATGCGCCCGGTCGGCGACATCGACCTCAGCACCACCGTGCTCGGCGAACGCTGGGCCTTGCCCATCGCGCTCGGCCCGGTCGGCCTGGCCGGCCTCATGCGCCGCCGGGGCGAACTGCAAGCCCTGCGCGCCGCCCAGGCGGCCGACACCCAGCTCTGCCTCAGCACGGTCTCGGTGTGCTCGCTCGAAGAGATGGCGACCGCATCGGTCCGCCCGTTCTGGTTCCAGCTCTACATCACGCGCGACCGCGGCTACACGCGCGAACTCATCGGCCGCGCCAAGGCCGCGGGCTGCGGCGCGCTCGTGCTCACCGTGGACCTCGCCGTGGCCGGCCTGCGCCACCGCGACGTGCAGACCGGCATGACCGGCGGCCTGGGCTGGGGCGGCCGCGCGCGCGTGGCGGCCGACTTCGCGCGCCGCTGGGGCTGGCTGTGGGACGTGGGCGTGCAGGGCCGCCCGCACCTGTTCGGCAACCTCGTCTCCGCCGTGCCCAACGCGCGCCGGCTCAGCGACTTCTACCAGTACACCAGCGCCAACTGGGAACCCGGCGTGAGCTGGGCCGACGTGGACTGGATCCGCGCCGAGTGGGGCGGGCCGCTGGTGATCAAGGGCATCCTCGACGCGCAGGACGCGGTGCAGGCCGTGCAGGCCGGCGCGCAGGCGCTGGTGGTCTCCAACCACGGCGGGCGCCAGCTCGACGGCGTGAGCTCCACCATCGCCACCCTGCCTTCGGTGGTGCAGGCGGTCGGCGGCGACGCCGAGGTGCTGCTCGACGGCGGCGTGCGCAACGGCATCGACGTGGTGCGCGCGCTCGCATTGGGCGCGCGCGCCTGCCTGATCGGCCGGCCCTGGATCTGGGCCCTGGCCGCGCGCGGCGAGGCCGGCGTGGCGGGCCTGCTGGCCACCTACCGGCGTGAGCTCGCCACCGCGTTGGCGTTGGCCGGCCTCACGCGCGTGGACGAGGTGAACCGCGACGCGCTGGTGCAGCCATGAACGCCACCCACGTGATGGCCCAGCAGGTGCACCGCACCGGTGGCCCCGAGGCCATGCAATGGGAGTCGGTCGCGCTGGCGCCGCCCGGGCCCGGCCAGGCGCTGGTGCGCCACACCGCCGTGGGCCTGAATTTCCTCGACACCTACTTCCGCAGCGGCCTCTACCCCATGCCCCTGCCCGTCGTGCCCGGCGCCGAGGCGGCCGGCGTGGTGGAGGCCGTCGGCGAAGGCGTGACGGCGGTGCGCGTGGGCGAGCGCGTGGCCTACGCCGGCAGCACCGGTGCCTACGCGCAGGCGCGGGTGATCGAGGCCGAGGCGCTGGTGAAGCTGCCCGACGACATCGACGACACCACGGCCGCCGCCGTGCTGCTGCAGGGCATGACGGCGCGCTTTCTGATCCGCGAGGTCTACCCGGTGCAGCCGGGCGAAACGATCCTGCTGCACGCGGCCGCCGGTGGCGTGGGCAGCCTGCTTGCGCAGTGGGCCAGCGGCCTGGGTGCGCGGGTGATCGGCACCGTGTCCAGCGACGACAAGGCCGCCATCGCGCGCGAGAACGGCTGCGCGCACGTCATCGTCACCGCGCGCGAGGCGATCGCGCCGCGCGTGCTCGAACTCACCGAAGGGCGCAAGCTCGGCGTGGTCTACGACTCGGTGGGCCGCGACACCTTCGCGGCCTCGCTCGACTGCCTGCGCCCGCGCGGCACCCTGGTGGTGTTTGGCCAGTCCTCGGGCACCATCGATCCGCTGGAGATCAACCTGCTCGGCCGCAAGGGCTCGCTGTTTCTCACGCGCCCGGTGATGCCCGACTTCGTGGGCACGCCCGAACAGCGCACCGTGGCCTGCGCCGAGCTGTTCCAGGCGCTGCGCGACGGCCTGGTGCGCCCGCGCATCGGCGCCGTGCGCCCCTTGAGCGAGGCGGTGCAGGCGCACGAAGACCTGCAGGCGCGCCGCACCTCGGGTGCGACCGTCTTCACGCCTTAGGCGACACCCCACTCGCGCAGGATCGCCTCGCCATCGGCGCCCACGGGCCGGGGCGCCTGGGGCCGCGTGGCGGGCGTGCGGTCGAAGCGCGGCGCGGGGGCCGGCTGGGTCACGCCGTCGAGCTCGATGAAGGTCTCTCTGGCCACGTTGTGCGGGTGCTGCGCGGCCTCGTCCCAGTCGAGCACGGGCGCGAAACAGGCGTCGCTGCCTTCGAGCAGCTCGCACCAGGCCGCGCGGGTTCGGGTGAGGAACAGGGCGGCGAACTTGGCCTTGAGCTCGGGCCAGCGCGCCGCATCCATCTGGGCGTCGAAGGCCGGGTCGGTCACGCCACAGCGCTGCAGCAGCAGGGCATAGAACTGGGGTTCGATCGCGCCCACCGACACGAACTTGCCGTCGGCGCAGGCGTAGCAGTCGTAGAAATGCGCGCCGCCGTCGAGCAGGTTGGCTTCGCGCGCATTGCTCCACTGGCCGGCGGCCTTGAGGCCGTGGAAGATGGCCGCGAGCAGGGCGGCCCCGTCGGTCATGGCGGCGTCCACCACCTGGCCTTGGCCCGATTGTTGGCGCTCCTGCAGCGCGGCCAGGATGCCCAGCGCCAGGAACATGGCACCGCCGCCGTAGTCGGCGCCGATGTTGAGCGGTGGCGCGGGCGGCGTGTCGGCGCGGCCGGTGGCGTGCAGCACGCCGGTGAGCGCGAGGTAGTTGAGGTCGTGGCCGGCGGCCTTGGCCAGCGGGCCGTGCTGGCCCCAGCCGGTCATGCGGCCGAACACCAGGCGCGGGTTGCGCCGCAGGCACACGTCCGGCCCCAGGCCCAGGCGCTCCATCACGCCGGGGCGAAAGCCTTCGATCAGCACGTCGGCCTTGGCCACGAGCTGCAGCACGGTCTCCACCGCGCCCTCGGCGCGCAGATCCAGCACCAGCGAGCGCTTGCCGCGGCTGGTGACGTCGAAGCGCGGTTCCAGCGCCGGGGCGCCGGGCGCGGGCGGGCGGTCGATGCGCACCACCTCGGCACCCAGGTCGGCCAGCAGCATCCCGCAGAACGGCCCCGGGCCCAGGCCCGCCATCTCGATGACCCGCAGGCCTTGCAGCGGTCCTGGCATCGTCAGAGCTTTTCCACGATGGTCACGTTGGCCATGCCGCCGCCTTCGCACATGGTCTGCAGGCCGTAGCGCTGGCCGCGTGCGTGCAGGGCGTGCACCAGGGTGGCCATGAGCTTGGTGCCCGAGGCGCCCAGCGGGTGGCCCAGCGCGATGGCGCCGCCGTTGACGTTCAGGCGCTCGGGGTCGGCGCCCAGGGCCTGCAGCCAGGCCAGCGGCACCGGGGCGAAGGCTTCGTTGACCTCGTACAGGCCGATGTCCTGGATGCCCAGGCCGGCCTTCTTCAGGGCCTGCTGGGTCGCGGGCAGCGGCGCTTCGAGCATCACCACCGGGTCGTGGCCGATCACGCTCATGTGGTGCACGCGCGCCAGGGGCTTCAAGCCGTGCGCCTTGAGCGCGCGATCGCTCACCACCATGACGCCGCTGGCGCCGTCGCAGATCTGGCTGGCGTTGGCGGCGGTGATGACGCCGCCTTCGCGCAGCAGCTTCACACCGGCGATGGATTCCAGCGTGGCCTCGAAGCGGATGCCCTCGTCCTGCGTGTGCAGCTCCTCGCCGCCGCTGCCGTCGGCGCGGCGCACCGGGATCGGCAGCACCTCGGCGCCGAAGGCGCCCGAGCGGCTGGCCGCGATGGCGCGCTGGTGGCTCAGCAGCGCGTACTGGTCCAGCGCCTGCTTGTCCAGGCCGTATTTCTGCGCGATCTCCTCGGCGCCACTGAACTGGCTGAAATCGCGCGGGTAGCGCTCGCGCAGCCGGCCGGCCTGGTAGGCGCCGCCCTGGTTGGGGCTGAACATGGGCACGCGCGTCATGCTCTCCACGCCGGCGGCGATCACCACGTCCTGCGTGCCCGACATCACGGCCTGGGCCGCGAAGTGCAGCGCCTGCTGCGAGGAGCCGCACTGGCGGTCGATCGAGGTGCCGGGCACCGATTCGGGCAGGCGCGAGGCCAGCACGGCGTTGCGCGCCACGTTGGTGGACTGCTCGCCGACCTGCGAGACGCAGCCCATGATCACGTCCTCCACCGCGGCGGGGTCGATGCCGGTGCGCTCCAGCAGGCCGTCGAGCACCTGGGCGGCCAGGTCCACGGGGTGCCAGCCGGCCAGGCGGCCGTTGCGGCGGCCGCCCGCGGTGCGCAGGGCGGCAACGATGTATGCGTCGCTCATGAGTGAATTTCCTTGGGGTTCGCCGGAGGGTTCCGGCACTGTCCGGCATTGTTCTGAACCGGGCCCGGAACAACGTCGTCCAAAGCGACGAAATGGGGGCTGGCAGGCGGATTCGTCGGTTAAGACGATGCAGGCCCGGGGGCATCTCCAGACACTGGCGCCATGCCCGGATTTCCCGGGCGGGTGAGAGACAGATGTACCAAGGCAGGAATGTTCGGGTCGGTGAAATCGAGGGGGGCTTCGTGGAGCTCTGCTTCGACCGCACCGGGGAGCCCATCAACAAGTTCGACGCGCGCACCGTGGCCGAGCTCAAGGAGGCGGTGGCCGCCATCGCCGCCACGCCCGGCGTGCGCGGCGTGCTGGCCACCAGCGCCAAGGACGTGTTCATCGTCGGCGCCGACATCACCGAGTTCGGTGAAAAGTTCAAGCTGCCGCACGCCGACCTGGTGGAGGACGTGCGCGCCTCCAACGAGGCCTTCGTGGCGCTGGAAGACCTGGCGCTGCCCACGGTGGTGGCGGTGGACGGTTACGCGCTGGGCGGCGGTTTCGAGTTCGTGCTGACGTGTGCGCTGCGCGCCATGTCGCACCGTGCCCAGGTGGGTCTGCCGGAGGTGAAGCTGGGCCTGTTCCCCGGTTTCGGCGGCACGGTGCGCCTGCCGCGCGTGGCCGGCGCGCAGGCCGCGGTGCAGTGGGTGGCCGACGGCCAGCCGCGCGGCGCCGAGGCGGCGCTGGCGGCCGGCGCGGTGGACGTGGTGTGCGACAGCGAGAGCCTGCGCGCCACCGCGCTGGACCTGCTGCGCCAGGCCGCCGACGGCACCATCGACTGGCGCGCCGCGCAGCAGCGCAAGCGCCGCCCCCTCAATGGCCACGCGAACGGCCATGCCAACGGCAACGGCAACGGCCACCACGGCGCGCAGGCGCTGGCCGGTTTTGCCGAGTGGCGCGTGTCGGTGGCCGCCGCCAGCGGCGCGCACCAGCCCGCGGCGCTGGCTGCGCTGGACCTGATGGAGCGCGCCGCCCCGCTGGACCGCGACGCCGCGCTGGCGCTGGAGAGCGAGGCTTTCGCCCGCATCGCGCGCACCCAGGCCGCCGCCGCGCTGGTGCAGAGTTTCCTGAGCGAGCAGGTGGTGAAAAAGATCGCCAAGCGCCGCACGCAGGGCGCGCGGCCGGTGAAGCAGGCCGCTGTGCTGGGTGCCGGCATCATGGGCGGCGGCATCGCCTTCACCAGTGCGCGCGCCGGCATCCCGGTGCGCATCAGCGACCTTTCGCCCAAGGCGCTGGACGCCGCCGTGGCCGAGGTCGACCGACAGCTCGCGCGCCAGGTCAAGGCCCGGCGCCTGAACCCCGATCGCGCCCAGGCGGTGCAGCGCGCCATCACCACCCAGACCGGCCAGGCCGGTTTCGGCGAGGCCGACATCGTGGTCGAGGCCATCGTCGAGCGGCTGGACACCAAGCGCCAGGTGCTCGCGGCGCTGGAGGCCACGCTGGGCGAGCACACCGTGCTCGCGAGCAACACCTCCAGCCTCTGCATCGACGACATCGCGCGCGCGCTCAAGCGGCCCGAGCGTTTCGTCGGCATGCACTTCTTCAACCCGGTGCCGGCGATGCCGCTGGTGGAGATCGTGCAGGGCAAGGCCAGCAGCGAGGCCGCCGTGGCCACCGCCGTGGCCTACGCCCACGCCATGAAGAAGACGCCGGTGGTGGTCAAGGACGGCCCGGGCTTCCTGGTCAACCGCGTGCTCATGGCCTACACCGGCGCGGCGCTGCGCCTGATCGCCGACGGCGGCGACTACCTGGCCATCGACCGCGCCATGGTGGCCTTCGGCTGGCCCATGGGCCCCTCGCACCTGCAGGACGTGATCGGCATCGACACAGGCAGCCACGTGGCCGACGTGATCGGCGCGGGCTACCCGCAGCGCATGCCGCCCATCGAGCGCGACGCGCTCAAGCTCATGCTGGCCCGCGGTCGCCTGGGCCAGAAGAGCGGCGCGGGCTTCTACCGCCACGGCCGCGACGAGGCCGGCCGCCCGGTGCGCGAGGTGGACCCCGAGGTGGCGGGCCTGCTGGCCACGCTGCAGCCCGGCGGGCCGCGCGCCTTCAGCGACGAGGAGATCGTCGACCGGCTCATGCTGCCCTTCATCGTCGAGGCCGCGCACGCCTTGCAGGAGGGCGTGGTTTCCACGCCGGCCGAGCTCGACATGGCGATGCAGCTCGCGCTGGGTTGCCCGGCCTACACCGGCGGGCCGCTCAAATACGCCGACTGGCTGGGCCTGGACGAGGTGGTGCGCCGCTGCGACGCGCTGCGCGCGCACGGACCGATGTACGAACCGACGCCGCGCCTGCGGCAACTCGCCGCCGCCGGCGGCAGCTTTTACGAACAGGGGAGCTTCTGATGCAATTGGGAACCGACATCGCCGCGGTGGTCACGGGTGGGGCCTCGGGCCTGGGAGCCGCCACGGCGCGCCGGCTGGCGGCGCAGGGCGTGAAGGTCGCGCTGTTCGACCTCAACGTGGAACAGGGTGAAGCGCTGGCCAAGGAGATCGGCGGCGTGTTCTGCCGCGTCAACGTGACCAGCGAAGAGGACGTGGACCAAGGCTTCGAGCGCGCGCGCCAGGCGCACGGTCAGGAGCGCATCCTGGTCAACTGCGCGGGCACCGGCAATGCGGTGAAGACCGCGAGCTTCGACAAGGCCACCGGCAAGCCGCGCCACTTTCCGCTGGCCGACTTCGAGAAGATCATCCAGATCAACCTGATCGGCACCTTCCGCTGCATCACGCGCTCGGCCGCCGGCATGCTGGGCCTGGCGCCGCTGGCCGACGGCGAGCGCGGCGCGATCGTGAACACCGCCTCGGTGGCGGCGCAGGACGGCCAGGTCGGCCAGGCGGCCTACGCGGCGTCCAAGGCCGGGGTGGTCGGCCTCACGCTGCCGGTCGCGCGCGACCTCATGGGCGACGGCATCCGCGTCAACACCATCCTGCCGGGTATTTTCGACACGCCGTTGTTGCAGGCCGCGCCCGACAACGTGAAGGCCGCGCTGGCCGCGTCCGTGCCCTTCCCCAAGCGCCTGGGCCGGCCCGAGGAATTCGCCGCCGTGGCCGAGATGCTGATCACCACCGGCTATGTGAACGGTGAAGCGATCCGCGTGGACGGCGCGATCCGCATGGCGCCGCGCTGAGCCCACGCCATGAGCACGAACCCGCCGCCTCTCGTGCGCTGCGAGATCGTCGAGGGCATCGCCACCCTCACGCTGCAGCACCCGACCAAGCCCAACCCCATCACCCAGCCGCTGCAGCGCGAGCTGCTGGCCACGCTGCGCCGCCTGCACACCGACACGGCGGTGCGCGCGGTGGTGCTTACCGCCGCCGGCCGGGCCTTCTGCGTCGGCGCCGACCTGGAAGAGATGCAACAGGCCGCGGCCGCGAACCCGTCGCTGGGTGAGTGGACGGCCGAGTTCATGGCCGAGCTCACCAACCCCATCGTGCTGGCGCTGCGCGAGCTGCCGGTGCCGGTGGTGTGCGCCGTCAACGGCGCGGCCGCCGGCGCGGGTGCAGGCCTGGCGATGGCGGGCGATGTGCTGCTGATGGCCCAGTCGTCCTACCTGTACCTGCCTTTCGTGCCGCGCCTGGGCATCGTGCCCGACATGGGCAGCACCTGGCTGCTGCCGCGCCGACTGGGGCGCCAGCGCGCCATGGCGCTCACGCTGCTGGGCGACCGGCTGAGCGCGCAACAGGCGGTGGAATGGGGCGCTGCCTGGGCCTGCGTGCCCGACGCCGAACTGGCCGGGCGCGCCCAGGCCATGGCGCACCAGCTGGCCCGCCTGCCGGCCGAGGCGGCGCTGGAGGCGCGGCGCGCGTTCGATGCGTCCGAGCGCAACGACCTGGCGCAGCAGCTCGACTACGAGCGCGGGCGCCAGCGCGAACTGATCGACCGGCCCGCGTTCACCGAAGGCGTGACGGCCTTCCTGGAGAAGCGCGAACCGGTGTTTGCTCCGAGAGGCTGAACCCACCATGCGCCACGAATGGATCGAGGGCCTGCGCCAGGCCGCGCGCACGGGGGTGCCCTGGGCCGTGGACCCGACCACCTTGGCCTGCGACCTGGACAAGGCCTATGCCTTGCAGGCCGAGCACCTGCGGCAGGTGCTGGCCGAGCGCGACGACGCGGTGGTGGGCGCCAAGCTGAGCGTGACCAGCGCCCCCGCGCTGGAGCGGCTGGGCCTGCGCGCGCCGCTGATCGGGCCCATCCTGCGCTCGCGCCGCCACACCAGCGGCGCCACGCTGCCGCGCAGCGACTTCATGGTTTGCGTGGTGGAGGCCGAGGTGGGTTTTCGCCTGGGCCGCGACATCGAAGGCAGCTTGTCGCGCGAGGAACTGCTGGACGCGATCGACGCGGTGTTTCCCGCGATCGAGGTCGCCGACAGCCGCTACGCGCGCTGGGCCGAGGCGCCCGCCCCCGCCATCGTGGCCGACCTGGCCTATGCCGGCGCCTGGGTGCGCGGGGCGGACTTCGCGAACTGGCGCGAGCTGGACCTGCGGGCCCTGCCGGTGCGGCTGCATCGCGACGGCGAGCTGGCCCGCGAAGGTCATTCGAGCGCGGTGCTGGGCGACCCGGTGGAGGCCCTGGCGCGGGCGCTGGCCGAGGCCGCGCGCCACGGCCGCGTGCTGCGCGCGGGCACGCTGGTGAGCACGGGAACCTGCACCGCGCCCTGGCCGCTGGACGGGGGCGGCCACCTGAGCGCCGACTTCGGGCCACTGGGCCGGGTGGAGCTCACGCTTTCGTGACCGCCGCCCACCCCGCACCGGCGCGCCTGCAGGCGATGCTGATGCTGAACATGCTGGTGTGGGGCATCAACATGCCGGTGGTGAAGTGGCTCACCGGCCATTTCGACAGCCTGTTGCTCGCGGGCCTGCGCATGCTGGCGGCGATGCTGATGATGTGTCTGCTGCTGCGCGGGCGCACGGTGTCGCTGAACTTGCGGCGCGAGCAGTGGGTGCAGCTGCTGTTGTGCGCGCTGTGCCTGATCTATCTGAACCAGTGGCTGTTTGCCGAGGGTCTGCGCCGCAGCACGGCCACCAACGGCGCGTTGATCGCGGCGCTGCAGCCGCTGGTGGCCGCGCTGGTGGCCATGGTGTTGTTGCGCGAGCGCCTGGGCATGCGCCGGCTGGCGGGGGCGTTGCTGGGCCTGGGCGGTGCGGCGCTGGCGATCTTGCACCGGCCGGTGGCGCAGCTGGTGGAGGCGGGGGTGGGCGATGGCCTGGTGATGCTGGCGGTGCTGGTGTTCTGCCTGGGCGCGGTGCTCACGCAGCGGCTGGTGCGCGAGATGGATGCGGTGGTGTTGACCATCCTGGTGCACGCCATCGGGGCGGCGGCCTTGCTGGGGCACGCGGGGCTGGCCTGGCTCTGGAGCGGTGAGCCGCCGCGCGCGCCACCGGCCGGGTGGCTGTGGGCCGGTCTTGTTGTGTCCGGGTTGTTGTCTGCCGGCATCGGGAATCTGCTGTGGACGCGCTCGATCTCGCTGATCGGCATGGCGCGGGCTTCGCAGTGGCTGCACTGGGTGCCGATTTTCGGCATCGCCACTGCGGCGGTTTTTTTAGGTGAGCCGATCACCTGGTGGCATGTGGTCGGGCTGGTGCTGGTGTTGGCGGGGACCCGGCTCGGCTTGGAGCGCTCATAGGTTTTTGGCGAGCCGCTGGCTTGGCCCAGGCCTTTGGGGGCTTCAATGCACTGCCCCTTCGGGGTCCGCTGCGGTGCTCGCGGCCCGGGGCAAGTTCGCAAACTCGCTTCGCTCAAACATGCGAACTTGGCCGCGCCAGCGCGGCAACCCCGAACCGCTGCGCTCCTCGCCAGCGCATCAGGCGCCCCCAAAGGCCTGGGCCAAGCCAGCGGCAGGCGAGAAACTAGATCCCGACAACAGCAGAAGCCCCCCCATCCACAGGCAGAAGCACCCCGGTGATGTGTTTCCCCGCATCGGAGGCCAGCAACAACACAGCCCCCTTGAGCCCCTCATCG
>NZ_JBWKZH010000013.1:0-94540 GCF_059424305.1 Hydrogenophaga sp. GW456-12-10-14-TSB4
CTCGAGCGCCGGGCGCGGTGCGGGTGGGGCGCCGTCCGGCCGCGTTGCGCGGGCGGGTGCCGGGGTCTCGCCAAGGGCGATCTCCCGTTCCTCGGGCGTACCGCGATCGAACTGCAGCACCACCAGGGTGGCCAGGCCCAGCACTGCCAGGCCGCCGAGGGCGCGCCAGCGCCAGGTCGTGTCGTTGGCGGCCGGTCGGGCCTGGGCCGCTGCGATGCGCGCCTGGGTCAGCACGTTCTCGCGCAGGGTCGGGCCGGGCCGCGCGGGGTCGTGCTCGTTGGCTTCGCTGTAGCGTTGCAGCAGGTCGTCGTCGGGCTTCATGCGAACGCCTCCAGGGTCTGGCGCAGGCGCTCGCGCGCGTAGCGCAGCCGGCTCTTGGCGGTCTCGGCGCTGACGCCGGTGGCCTGCGCGATCTCGGCCAGGCTCAGGCCGCCTTCGGCCTGCAGCAGGAAGGCCTCGCGTTGCGGCAGGGGCAGGGCGGCGAGGGCATCCAGCAGGGCCTGGGCCTGCTCGCGCGATTGCAACTGGCGCACCGGGCCGAAGCCCGAATCGGCCGCCAGCGTATCGGCCAGCGCCGCGCCGTCGTCGGTCTCGGCGTCGAGGCTGGCGTGGGCCTTGTGGGTGCGCCAGTGATCCACCACGCGGTGGTGGGCAAGCGTGAAGAGCCAGGTGCGGAACCGCGCGCGCGGTTCGTAGCGCGGGGCCTGGCGGATGAGCGAGAACCAGACGTCCTGCACCAGGTCGTCGGCCAGGGCGCGATCGTGCACGCTGCGCTGCACAAAGCGCCACACCGGCAGGGCGTGGCGGTCGTACAGGGTTTCAAAGGCGCGCGGATCGCCCGCAGCAAAGGCCTGCATCAGGGTTTCATCGGCGGGCACGGCCTCTTCGGACATGCCCGCGATTATGGGAGCCGGTGGGCCATCAGCTCGGGTCGGGCGCGTAGCCGGGGGGCACAGCGCCGGGAAAGGGGTTGGGCCGGGGTGGCACGGCCTGTGTCGGGATGATGCCCATGGCGATCAGGTTGTCGCGGCTGTCGTAGCGGATGCGGATGACCTCGTCGGGCCGGTCGCTGCGGCGCTCGAAGGTGGTGTGGGTGATGGGCGCGCTCTCGCGCGCACCGTGGCCGGTGCCCAGGCGCGGTGCCGGTGCAGCGGGTGCCATGCGGCGCGCGGCCAGCGATTCGGCCCGCTCTCGCGGGGCTTCGCTGTCGGCCTGCGCGTCGGCGGCGGAGCCGTTCTGCACGCTGCTCTGCTCGCGCAGCGAAGGCCACGGCACCACCGCCGGCGGTGGCGGGGGCAGGGGCTTTTCGCGGAACACGGCCACGCCGATCACGCCCACGTGGGCCGGGCGGCCTGTGCGTTCGGCGTAGGACGCGTCAGAGGCCGTGAAGTGGAAGGCCGCGACCTCGGCGTCGCTCTTGCGCCAGCCGGTGATGGCGTGCTGCTGCCAGGGCGAGAGCACGTAGCCGGTCTGTGGCCAGGCGGCCGTTTCGCCCGAGATCACGTTCACGCCGTCCACCGAAACCACGCCGAGCACGCGGCCCGGCGTGGCGTTGCGCACCGACACGGCGTAGCGCGCGCCGGGGCGCCCGGCGACCCAGTGCTCGCCCTGGTGCCGGTACACCGTGAGCGTCTCGCCGCTGTCGCGGTCGATCACCTGGATGTCGGTGAGGCGGCCCACGGCGTGGGCCGCCGGGGCGGTGAAGGCCGCGAGCACGGCGGCCAGTGTCAGGGCAAGGCGGGAGGAGGGAACGGGTTTCATGCGGGCTCCGCAGGCAGTGGATGGAGCCGGGTGAAACGAACGAGCCGCCTCAACAGGGTTGGGGCGGCCCCGGGTTTTGTGTAACGGCGTGCGTCAGCAGCTGTTGCAGGTGGCCAGCGCGCTGCTCACGCGGTTGCGGGTCTGCTCGATGAGGTAGTCCAGGAACACCTGGGTGCGGCGCGGCATGAACTTGCGGCTGGGCAGGGCCGCGTACATGGTGAGGCGGTCGGTGATCCAGGGGTTGAGCACGCGCACCAGGTCGCCGCTTTCGATCATCGGCGCGGCCAGTTCAATGGTGGTGGCGGTGATGCCTGCCCCGTCGAGGGCAGCGTGCATCAGGGTGTCGGTGTGGTTGGCCCACAGCACCGGTTGCACCTCGACGTCGACGAAGCGCGACTCGTCCGTCTCGTGCAACAGGCGCCAACCCAGCGTGCGACCGGCCGAGGGTTTGAAGCGCAGGCAGTCGTGCTGCGTCAGGTCTTCCGGGCGCACGGGCGTGCCCTTGCGCTTGAGATAGGCGGGCGAGGCCAGCAGCACGGTGACGCTGGAGAGCACCTTGCGCGCGATCACGTTGGCGTCGAACGAGGTCTGCGCGCCCATGAGCGTGATGTCGTAGTCCTGGATCGGCGGCTCGCGGGGCGAGTCCACATCGATGTCGAGCAGGATCTTGGGGTAGGCCTGCCGGAAGCCGCTGACCAGGGGCGCGAGCACGTGGGTGGCGAGCACGGGCGGCGCCAGCAGGCGCAGCACGCCCGCGAGCTCGCTGGTCTGCGAGCTCACCAGGGCGTTCGCTTCTTCCAGGTCCTGCAGGATCACGCGCACCCGGTCGAGGTAGTTCTCACCCGCGTCGGTGAGCGAGACGCGGCGGGTCGTGCGGTGCAGCAGGCGGGTGCCCAGGTGGTCTTCGAGGTCGGCCACCAGCCGGGTGACCACGGCGGGCGACATGTCCATGGCGCGCGCCGCGGCCGCGAAGCCCCCTTCGTCGATCACTTTCTGGAAGGCGCGCATCGAGGTCAGACGGTCCATGGAGAGGCTCCTTTAAAGGGTTTTCCCGTATGTCAGAACCCATATTATTGCTGAATCAGCAATTCAATAGTGGGTTGAGTGCTGTTTTTCTTCAGGATCAGAAACTTTACAGTTCATCCCATCGATGCACGCAAACCCCTCCGCAGAGGCATCGAAGCCGGTCAGACCGCACAACGGACCGACCGGCATGTTCAACCCTCTTAAGGAACTGTCATGAAAAAGCTGTCTGTTGTTGCCATCGCTCTCTCCACCCTCGTTGCCGGCCACGTCATGGCCGCTGACGCCTCCGTCGCCAAGACCCGCGAACAGGTTCGCGCCGAAGTGATCGCCGCCCAGCGCAGCGGTGACCTGGTCGCCGACGGCCAGACCGGTGCCAAGTTCAACCAGGTGTTCCCCGCCCAGTACGCCCAGCCTGTGGCCGTGCAAGGCAAGACCCGCGCCGAAGTGAAGGCCGAGTTGGCCGAAGCCATCCGCACGGGCGACATCGTGGCCGACGGCGCCACCGGCGCCAAGGCCAACGAACTGGCCCCCGCCCAGTACGCCGCTGCCCGCGCTGACAAGTCGGCCAACAGCGTCGCTGTGGGCAAGACCCGCGCTGAAGTGAAGGCCGAGCTGGCCGAAGCCATCCGCACGGGTGACATCGTGGCCGACGGCGCCACCGGTGCCAAGGCCAACGAACTGTTCCCCGCCCAGTACGAAGCCCAGCCCGTGCTGGCCGGCAAGAGCCGCGACGAAGTCCGCGCCGAGCTGGTCCAGTCGCGCCGCGCCAACGGCGGCTAAGTTGTCGATGCGGCGCTGAACATCACGCGCACGCTCAGACCGCCCGGGGGGCTGCTGGCCAAGGTCAGCAGCCCCCCGTTCTGTTGGGCGATCTGCGACACGATCGCCAGGCCCAGGCCGCTGCCGGTGGCCTCGTTTTGCGGGTTCAGGCGCACGAAGCGCTCCAGCACCCGCTGACGGTCGGACTCGGCAATGCCGGGGCCGTTGTCGTTGACGAACAGGCTCACGCGCCCGTCCTCCTGTTCCACGCGCAGGTCCACCCGGCTGCCGGGCGGGGTGTGGCGCAGGGCGTTGTCCACCAGGTTGTCGAGCAGCACGCGCAGGTCTTGCGCATCGGCCTGCACCGTCGCCACCGTGCTGGCGTCCAGCCCGAGGTCGATGCCGCGTGCCTCGGCCCGGGCCGAGAACGCGGCCACCACCTCGGCCGCCAGCTGATCCAGGCGCACCGGCTCTGGCCGGTGCTCGCGGCCATCCGCCTCCAGCCGCGCCATCTGCAGCAGCTGCGCCACCAGGTGCGTGCTGCGCGCGATGCCCCGGTCCAGCTCGTCCAGCGCGGCGTCGCGCTCGCTCTCCGGCGAGCGGCGCGCCAGCTGGGCCTGCAGCTTGACGGCGGCCAGCGGCGTGTTGAGCTCATGGGCGGCGTCGGCCAACACCTGCCGCTGGCGCGTGAGCAGCCGCGCCACGCGCTCCAGCAACTGGTTGAGCGCCTGTCCCAGGGGGGCGACCTCCTCGGGAAGGCCTTGCGTGGCGATCGGTTGCAGGTCTTTTTCGTCGCGCCGCCGGATGTCCTGGCCGAGCGCCTCCAAGGGGGCCAGCGCGCGGTTGACGGCGACGCGGATCAGCAGGCCGAGCAGCAGCACCAGCACCGCCACCGGCACCAGCAGCCAGGGCGCCATCTGGGCGAAGCTGCTGGCGCGGTCGCTGGCGGTCTTGGCGATCTGCACGATTTCCTCGTCGTCCACCAGCGTGTAGACGCGCCAGGCTTCGCCCGACCACTCGACGTTGTGAAAACCGGGCTCCTGCAAGGGTGGGCCAATGCCTTCGACCGAGGCGTACAGCAGCTCGCGGTCGGTGTTCCAGATCTGGCTGATGAAGCGGCCCAGGTCGTCCGTGACCCAGGGCGGCGGGTTGTCCTGCGGGGCATGCCGGGCCGCGGGCCGCGGAGCGGCGTGCTCAGGCGGCTCCAGGGCCCAGCTGTGGGGGCGCACCCCGTGCCGCACCACCGAATGCGCGATCTGTTCCATGCCGAAATCGCGCACCCGGTTGAAGGCCTGCCAGGCCAGGTGGTAGGTGAAGGCGCTGACCAGCACGCTGGTGACGATCAGCGCCGTGATCTGCCAGAACAGCAGGCGCTGGCGGATCGAGTTCATGCCGTGGCGACCAGCTTGTAGCCCACACCCCGCACGTTCTTGATCCAGGCCGCGCCCAGCTTGCGCCGCAGGTGGTGCACGTGCACCTCCACCGCGTTGCTGGCCACCTCTTCCTGCCAGCCATAGAGGCGGCTTTCCAGTTGCTCGCGCGAGAGCACGGTGCCCGGGTTCTCCATCAGGGCGAGCAGCAGGTCGTATTCGCGCGCGGCCAGGGCGACGGGCTGGTTGTCCAGCAGGGCTTCACGGCGCAGCGGCCGCATGGTCAGGCGGCCGAACTGCAGCTCGGGCTGGGCGCGCCCGCTGCCCCGGCGCGCGAGGGCGTGCACGCGCGCCACCAGCTCGTCGAGATCGAAGGGCTTGGTGAGGTAGTCGTCGGCACCGAGGTTGAGGCCGGCCACCCGGTCGCTCACCGCGTCGCGCGCTGAGACCACCAGCACGGGCACCGGGCGGTTTTCCGAGCGCAACCACTGCAGCAGTTGCAGGCCATCCAGCCCGGGCAGTCCGATGTCGAGCAGCAGCACGGCGTACGCCTGCTCGCGCAAGGCGGCCTGCGTCTGCGGGCCGTCCTGCGTCCAGTCCAGGGAGAAACCGGCCATGCGCAGTCCGCGCTCCATGCTTCGGCCCAGCATGACATCGTCTTCGGCGAGTAGAACCTTCATGGGGGTGTAGTGTCAGCGAAAAGCGCCGGCGCCTCTGGTACAAAGCAAAGCCCGATTCCGGAGATTCCTTTGAGCACATTCCAGCAGGTGATCCTGTTCACCGACACCGATGGCCGCGCGCGTTTTCGCGAAGCCGAGATTCCCCTGTCCGAAGGCTCACCCGCGGCCCGCCTCTCGGCGCTGTTGCCCGCCACGGCCTGCCAGTTGCGCCAGAGCCCTGTGGGTTTTCGCAGCGAGTTCCATTGCACCGGCGACGCGCAATGGCTGTTCGTGCTGCAGGGCTGCATGGAGATCGGCCTGCAGGACGGCAGCTGGCGGGCCTTTGGGCCCGGCCAGCACTTCTACTCGGCCGACACGCTGCCGCCCGGTGCGAGCTTCGACCCCGCGGTGCACGGCCACCGCAGCCGGCAGGTGGGCGACGAGCCGCTGGTGACCCTGTTCGTCAGGGGCTGAGCGGGCGCGCCGTCAGAGGAACCGGTCGAGCAGCCGGCGCGAATGGGCGTCGAGGGCGAAACGGTCGCGCACGCCGAAGCACACGCCCTGGCCGCTCTGGATCAGCAGGGCCTGGCCTTCGAGGCGGCGGATGTCGTCCTCGCTGCGCAGCACAAAACTGGTGGGGCCCCGGTCGGTGCTCACCTGCCAGGTGCTGGGCGTGGAGAAGGTGGACACCGATTCGATGCGCTGGATCATCGGTGTGAATTCGCGTTGCGCCAGCTCGTCCTGCAGCAGTTGTCGCAGTTCGGCGGGCAGGGCGGAGAGCTGCTCCACCCAGACCAGTTCATGGCCGTCGCTGCCCACCAGCGACAGGCCTTCGTCGGGTGCGCCGATTGGAAATGCCCGCACGGGCACCACGCCCACGTGGGCCTCGCCGGCCTCGTCGGTGAGCACGAGGCGGCCGAAGGGATTGCGCTGGAGTTGCCAGGCAGGGTGGGGGGTGTTCATGCGTCCTTGTCCTCGGGCGTGTCGGCATCCAGCAGGGCGGCGGCTTCCTGTTCCTTGCGCGCCTGCGCTTCGTACAGGCGCCAGTAGGCACCGCGCTGGGCCATCAGCTCGTCGTGGGGGCCGATCTCCACCACCTGGCCGCGGTCCATCACCACCAGGCGGTCGGCCTTGCGCAGCGTGGAGAGGCGGTGGGCGATGGCGATGGTGGTGCGGCCCTGCACCAGGTTGTCCAGCGCCTTCTGGATTTCCTTCTCGGTTTCCGTGTCGACGGAGGAGGTGGCCTCGTCCAGGATCAGGATGCGCGGGTCGATCAGCAGCGCGCGCGCGATGCTGATGCGCTGGCGCTCGCCGCCCGAGAGGCCCTGGCCGCGCTCGCCCACCAGCGAGTCGTAGCCCTGCGGCAACCGCAGGATGAACTCGTGCGCGTGCGCGGCGCGCGCGGCGGCCACGATTTCGGTGCGCGTGGCGCCGGGCCGGCCGTAGGCGATGTTCTCGGCGATGGTGCCGAAGAACAGGAAGGGTTCCTGCAGCACCAGGCCGATGTGGCGGCGGAAGTCGGCCACGCCGACGCGGCGGATGTCGGTGCCGTCGATGCGGATGCCGCCCTCGCTCACGTCGTAGAAGCGGCACAGCAGGTTGACCAGCGTGCTCTTGCCCGAGCCGCTGTGGCCGACCAGGCCGATCATCTCGCCGGGGCGGATGTCCAGGCTGAGGTTGCGGATGACGGTGCGGCTGCCGTAGCGGAAGCTCACGTTCTCCATCTGCAGGCCGCCCTGCACGCGGGTCAGGGGCACCGGTTGCGTGGGCTCGGGCACGTTGGAGACGTGGTCGAGGATGTCGAAGATGCGCTTGGCGCCGGAGGCGGCCTTCTGCGTCACCGAGACGATGCGGCTCATCGAGTCGAGCCGGCCGTAGAAGCGCCCGATGTAGGCAATGAAGGCGGTGAGCACGCCCACCGTGATCTCGCTCTGGCTGACCAGCCAGATGCCGAAGGCCCACACCACCAGCAGGCCGATCTCGGTGAGCAGGGTGACGGTGGGGGTGAACAGCGACCAGGTCTTGTTGATGCGGTCGTTGACGGCCAGGTTGTGCTCGTTGGCGCGCCGGAAGCGCCTGGCTTCCCGCGCTTCCTGGGCGAAGGCCTTGACCACGCGGATGCCCGGGATGGTGTCGGCCAGCACGTTGGTGACCTCACCCCAGACGCGGTCGATCTTCTCGAACCCGGTGCGCAGCCGGTCGCGCACGAGGTGGATCATCCAGCCGATGAAGGGCAGGGGCACCAGGGTGGCCAGCGCCAGCCAGGGGTTGATCGAGAACAGGATCACGGCCGTCATGCCGATCATCAGCACGTCGGTGAGGAAGTCCAGCGCGTGCAGGGACAGAAAGACGCTGATGCGGTCGGTTTCGCTGCCGATGCGCGCCATGAGGTCGCCGGTGCGCTTGCTGCTGAAGTAGTCCAGCGAGAGCTCCAGCAGGTGGTCGAAGGTGGTGGTGCGCAGGTCCGAGCTGATGCGCTCGGACACCAGGGCCAGCAGCCAGGTGCGCGCCCAGCCCAGGCTCCAGGCCAGCAGGGCCGAGCCCAGCAGGCCGCCGAGCAGGGCCAGCACCAGGCCGGTGTCGATGGCCTGGCCGTTCTGGAACGGGATCAGCACCCGGTCCATCAGCGGGATGGTCAGGTAGGGCGGTACCAGCGTCGCGGCGGTGGAGGCCAGCGTGAGCAGGAAGCCGGACAGCAGCGTCCACCGGTAGGGCCGGGCGAAGCGCCACAGGCGCAGCAGCACCCAGGTGGAAGGCGGGGGCTGGGGGGCTTCCTGGGCGCATTCCGGGCACTCGTCGCTGTCGGCCGGCAGGCTGGCCTGGCACTGGGGGCAGGTGCGGACGGCTTCCTCGACAACCTGGTCGGGCGCCTGGTCCCGCTGGGCCATCAGGCGCTGGAACTGCTCGACCATGCGCGCGGCGCGGTCCTGCAGGCCCATGGTGAAGCGCCAGATGGCAATACGCCCGTTGGTATCCAGCAGCTCCAGGCTACCGACGCCGGCGTGGTCGCTCAGCCGCAACTCCATACCCGGGTTCAGTATCCACTCCTGGTCCTCAAGCGTGAACTTTTGACGCGTTAACAACAGGGTGTGCGTACGGAAATGTAAATCGCTGTCCAAGTCCAGCGCCAACGCGGCGACAGCGCTATCATCGCCCCCCAGCTGGGTTGATGCGGGCCGCAAGGCGTCCTGTGCAGGGTCGGCTCCTGGGGCTGAGGATTCAGCTGGAAAGTGTGAAAGCATGGTGAAGATGACAGCGTGGCGTCGACCGCGAGAAATGGCATGCTCCCACGGGGGAGCCTTGCATTTTCACCGATGTCGGGCCCTCGATCGTTGATGGCATCGAAGTTCTTCTGAACCCCTGACCGGTCCTACACCAGGTCGCCTGTATCACGCGTCCCGCCGGAGACATGAGCTCGAAACACGACATCACGCTGCTGCGCATCAACTACCTGCGCGGCCCCAACATCTGGACCTACCGTCCGGTCCTCGAAGTCTGGCTGGATCTGGGTGATCTGGAGGACTTCCCTTCCAACAAGCTGCCCGGCCTCACCGAACGCCTGATCGAGTGGCTGCCCGCCCTCGAAGAGCACCATTGCGGCGTGGGTGAACGCGGCGGCTTCATCGAACGCCTGCGCGAAGGCACCTGGGCCGGTCACATCCTCGAACACGTCGTCATCGAGCTGCTCAACCTCGCGGGCATGCCCACGGGCTTCGGCCAGACGCGCGAGACCAGCCAGCGCGGGGTCTACCGCATGGTGTTCCGGGCCCGCGACGAGGCCGTGGCTCGCGCCGCACTCACCGAGGCCCATGCCCTGCTGCTTGCCGCCATCCGCCAGCGCGAGGGGGTGGCCAGTTTCGACGTGCCGGCCGCCGTGGCGCGCCTGGTCGAACAGATCGACCGCAGCTACCTGGGCCCGAGCACCGCATCCATCGTCGCCGCGGCGACAGACCGGGGTATTCCCCACCTGCGCCTGAACGAAGGCAACCTGGTCCAGCTGGGTCTGGGCCGGCGCCAGCGCCGCATCTGGACCGCCGAGACCGACCGCACCAGCGCCATCGCCGGCAACATCGCGCACGACAAGGACCTGACCAAGACGCTGCTGGCTTCCTGCGGCGTGCCCGTGCCCGAGGGGCAGGTGGTCGACAGCCCGCAGGCCGCCTGGGAGGCCGCGCAGGAGATCGGCTTGCCGGTGGTGGTCAAACCTTCCGACGCCAACCACGGCCGCGGCGTGAGCCTGGACCTGTCCGAACGCGCCGACATCGAAAAAGCCTTTTCGGTGGCGGAAACCGAAGGCAGCGAGGTCATGGTCGAGCGTTACGTGCTGGGCGACGAGCACCGGCTGCTCGTCGTGGGCGGCCGCGTGGTCGCGGCGGCGCGCGGCGAAAGCCTGTCGGTGGTGGGCGATGGCCGCTCCACCGTCGAGCAGCTCATCGACAGCCAGCTCAACAGCGACCCGCGCCGGGGCGAGGCCGAAGAATTCCCGCTCGAAACCATCCGCCTGGACCGCGAACCTGTCATGCGCCTGCTGCTGGAGCGCCAGGGCCTGTCGGGCGACGCCGTGCCGGCCGCGGGCCGGCGCGTGATGGTCCAGCGCAACGGCAACGTGGCCATCGACTGCACCGACGAAGTCCACCCCGAGGTGGCGCACGCCGTGACGCTGGCCGCCCGTGTGGTCGGTCTGGACGTGGCTGGTGTGGACCTGGTCGCCCAGGACATTGGCCGCCCGCTGCAGGCGCAGGGGGGCGCGGTGGTCGAAGTGAACGCCGGGCCCGGGCTGCTCATGCACCTCAAGCCGGCCACCGGCCTGTCGCGCCCCGTGGGGCGTGCCATCGTGGACCACCTGTTCGACGAAGGCGGCAACGGCCGCGTGCCCATCGTGGGCGTGGCCAGCTCGCGCCACGGCAATGCCATCGCCCGGCTGGTGGGCTGGCTGTTGCACCTGAGCGGCTACCAGGTCGGCCTGGCTTGCCAGGACGGCCTGTTCCTGGGCAACCGCAAGGTCGACGCCCGGCCCAGCGCCCATTGGGATGCCGGCCAGCGCCTGCTGATGAACCGGGAAATCGACGCGGTGGTGCTGGAGAACGGTCCGGCCGTCATCCTCGACGACGGCCTGGCCTACGACCGCTGCACCGTGGGTGTGGTGACCGATCTCGACGATGTCCAGGGCCTGGAGCGGCACGATGTGCGCAACACCGATCAGCTCTACCGCGTGCTGCGCACCCAGGTGGACGTGGTGCTGCCCGACGGCGTGGCGGTGCTCAACGCCGACGATGCCCGCGTGCTGGAGATGGCCGAGCTGTGCGACGGTGATGTGATCCTTTACGGCATGGACGCCGCCTCGCCCGCGCTGCAGAAACACCGCGAAGCGGGCTCGCGCACCGTGTCGGTGTTTGAAGGCCAGCTGGTGCTGGCCGAGGGCGTGCGCAAGGCGCACCGCGTGCGGCTGGACGCCCCCGTGGTGCAAGGCCTGCTGCAGTCGCTGGGTGCGCACACCCTGATGGCCGTGGCGGCTGCCGCGTGGGCGCTGGCGGTGTCGCCCGAGCTGATGGCTGCCGGTATCGAGACCGCGGGTCTCGACGTCGCTCCCCACCCCGAACGGTCAGAACCGGTTACCCTGGACGCCGCGCGCTGAGCGCCGGTCCTCTTTTCATTCATTCCCAGCTTACGTCATGGACGTTTCTCGCATCCGGCCCCTGCGCGGCCCCAATCTCTGGAGCCGCCACACCTGCATCGAGGCCATCGTCTCTTGCGAACCGCATGAGATGGACCTGCAAGCCCTGCCGGATTTTGAACGGCGGCTGCGCGAGCTCTTCCCTTCCGTGGGGCCCCTGGAGCCGAGCAACCCCCAGGAGCACCTGACCCTGGCCCATGTGCTGGAGGCCACCGCGCTGGCCCTGCAGGCCCAGGCCGGTTGCCCCGTTTCCTTCAGCCGCACGTCGGCCACGCTGGAGCCCGGTGTGTTCCAGGTGGTGGCGCAGTACAGCGAAGAGGTGGTGGGCCGGCTGGCCTTCGACATCGCCCGCGAGCTGCTGGCCGCCGCCGGCGCCACTGAGGCGCAGAGCTTCGACGTCGAGGCCGCCATCGGTCGCCTGCGCGCGCTCGACGAAGACGTGCGCCTGGGCCCCAGCACCGGCTGCATCGTGGACGCCGCCGTGGCGCGCAACATTCCCTACCGCCGCCTCACCACCGGCAGCCTGGTGCAACTGGGCTGGGGCTCGCGCCAGCGCCGCATCTGGGCCGCCGAGGTGGACAGCACCAGCGCCGTGTCGGAGTCGATCGCACAGGACAAGGACCTGACCAAGGCCCTGCTGGGAGCCGCCGGCGTGCCGGTGCCGGAAGGCCGGCCCGTGAAGGATGCCGACGACGCCTGGGTGGCCGCCATGGACATCGGCCTGCCCGTGGTGGTGAAGCCGCAGGACGGCAACCAGGGCAAGGGCGTGACGGTCAACATCGTCTCCCGCGAGCACATGGACATTGCGTTCCGCGCGGCCGCCGAGATCGGCGACGTGATGGTCGAGAAATACCTGCCCGGCAGCGACTTCCGCCTGCTCGTCGTGGGCGACAAGGTGGTGGCCGCCTCGCGGCGCGAGCCGCCGCACGTGATCGGCGACGGCGAGCACACCGTGCGCGAGCTGGTGGACCTGGTCAACGCCGACCCCCGGCGCGGCGATGGGCACGCCACCTCGCTCACCAAGATCCGGTTCGACGACATCGCCCTGGCGCGCCTGGACGTGCAGGGCCTGAAACCCGAATCCGTGCCCGAGATGGGCCGCCGCGTCGTGCTGCGCAACAACGCCAACCTGAGCACCGGCGGCACCGCCACCGACGTCACCGACGACCTGCACCCGGACGTGGCCGCCCGCGCCGTGGCCGCCGCGCAGACGGTGGGCCTGGACATCTGCGGTGTGGACGTGGTCTGCGAAAACGTGCACGTGCCGCTGGAGAAGCAGCACGGCGGCGTGGTCGAGGTCAACGCCGCGCCCGGACTGCGCATGCACCTGTCGCCGTCGTACGGCAAGGGCCGTCCGGTGGGCGAGGCGGTGATCGCGAACATGTTCGAGCCCGGTGACGACGGGCGCATTCCGGTGGTCGCCGTCACCGGCACCAACGGCAAGACCACCACCACGCGGCTGATCGCCCACCTCATGGCCACCAACGGCATGCGCGTGGGCATGACCAACACCGACGGCGTGTACGTGGACGGCCGCCAGATCGACAGCGGCGACTGCTCGGGCCCCAAGAGCGCGCGCAACGTGCTCCTGCACCCTGACGTGGATGCCGCCGTGCTGGAAACGGCCCGGGGCGGCATGCTGCGCGAAGGCCTCGGTTTCGACCAGTGCCAGGTCGCGGTGGTGACCAACGTCGGCACCGGCGACCACCTGGGCCTGAACTACATCACCACCGTCGAGGACCTGGCGGTGCTCAAGCGCGTGATCGTGATGAATGTGGCGCCCACGGGTTATGCCGTGCTCAACGCGGCCGATCCCATCGTCGCGGCCATGGCCGCCAAGTGCACCGGCGGCGTGGTCTTCTTCGCGCAGGACCACGACCACCCCGTGCTCGCCGCGCACCGCGTGCAGGGCAAGCGCACCATCTGCGTCGAAGGCGACCGCATCCTCGTCACCGAGGGCAGCTGGCGGGTGCAGATCCCGCTGCAGGGCGTGCCCATCACGCGCGGCGGCACCATTGGCTTCCAGAAGGACAACGTCATGGCGGCCATCGGCGCGGCCTGGTGTGCCGGCCTGGACTGGGACACCATCGCACGCGGTCTGGCCAGCTTCTCCAACGACGCCGATAACGCGCCCGGCCGCTTCAACGTGATGGACTACCGCGGCGCCACCGTGATCGCCGACTACGGCCACAACCCGGACGCGATGCGGGCCCTGGTCGAGGCGGTGAATGCCATGCCGGCGCGCCGCCGCAGCGTGGTCATCAGCGGCGCGGGCGATCGCCGCGACGAAGACATCCGCGAGCAGACCGCGATCCTCGGCAAGGCCTTCGACGACGTGCTGCTGTTCCAGGACGCCTGCCAGCGCGGGCGCGAGGACGGCGAGGTGCTCACGCTGCTGCGCGAAGGGCTCTCCGGCGCAAGCCGCACGAAGGAAGTGTTCGAGATCCGCGGCGAGTTTGTCGCCATCGATGCCGCGCTCGAGCGGCTCAAGCCCGGCGACCTCTGCCTTGTGCTGGTGGACCAGGTGGAAGAAGCGCTCGCGCACCTGGCGCAGCGCATCCGCGAAGCGGGCGGCTCAGCCGGCTGACAACCGCGGCGGTGCTTCGGGCAGGCGCAGCCGCAGCAGCGCCCGCACGAAGCCGTGGTCGCTGCGGCTGCGGTCGCGGCCCTCGAAGAGGTGGTCGTTGAAGACTTCGACGCGCCGCACGTCGCCGATCGATTCCCGGCTGGTGGCCACGAACTGCTCGCTCACCAGCACCTGGTCCAGCACCTCGGGGTAGCCCTGGTGGATGTGCGAGTAGGCCACGTCGCGGCGCATCGCTGCTTCGCCCTGCACGTCCCAGGCGCTGAACAGCGCATGGTCGAGCGCGCCCTTGTCGTACGCGACCTGCGAGGTCGCTGCGATCAATTGTGTGGTCACGCTGTGCGGGCCGTCGTTCAGATCGCCCATGAGCACCAGTGGCAGGTGCGTGCGGTGCAGCAGTTCGACCACCTTCAGGCGCAGCGCCAGGGCTTCGCTGGCGCGCATGACCAGCGAGCGCAGCGAGGCCAGCGCCTGCACCGCCGGATCGGCCGTGTCTTCGATGCCCACCCCGTTCGCATCCTCCAGGAACTTCGGCCGCTTGCTCTTGAGGTGCGCGGTGATGACGCACACCGGCTGGCCGTGCTTGAGGCGCAGCATCGCGAGCAGCGGCGGGCGCTCGAAGCGGGTGTGCAGGCCCAGGCCGGGCACCTGCACGCGGGCGGCCTCGGGGAAGTCGGCCAGCGACTGCACGGAATCGACCTTCAGGCGCGTGACGATGCCCACCCGGGGTGTGCCTTGCGCACCGGCCTGGCCGGGGCCGTTCTCGGCGCCGGGCACCGCGACGAAGCCGTATTGCAGCCCGCTGCGCGCCACGGCCGCGCGCAGGGCGTTCTCGTCCCACACCTCCTGCACGGCCAGCACGTCGGCGTTGAGCGCCCTGAACCGGTCGCCCAGCCAGCTCACCTTGCGTTCGAATTCGGTCTCGGTGTAGGGGTCTTGCCCCGCGTAGAAAGGGCGGCCCGCCTGAGCCAGGTTGAGCACGTTGCAGGTGGCCACCATGAGGGTGGCGTAACGTGCCGACGCCCCGTTGCCGGCGAAGGCAGACGGGGCGCCGTTGGGGGTGGTGCGGTCATGGGGCATGACCGCACTGTAGTGGGGAAACCGCTTCAGCGGATCCGACCGTAGCTGGTGCGCAGGGGATCGGCCGGGCCGCCGGCGTTGCCGCCGCGCTGACCGCCACCACCACCGCCGCCCTTGCCCTTGCCGCCGCGGTTGCCGGTGCGCATCGCGTCGATGCTGGTGCGCAGCGGATCGGGCTGGCCGCCGGGGTTGGCCGCGCGGGGGCGCGGCTCACGGATGCGCAGGCTGCCCAGATGGGCATTGGGGCCGGGCTGGCGCTCGGCACCGGGTTCGCGCTCCTCGCGCGGGCCCCGGTCTTCACGGAAGCCGCGGTCTTCGCGCGGCGGGCGCTGGCCTTGCTGGCCACCACCGTGGCGTTGGCCCTGGCGCTGGCCGTTGCCACCGCCGCCATTGCCATTGGCGCGCTGGCCACCGCCGTTGCCACGCCGACCTTCGCCGCGCGGGCCGTCGGCCTGGCTGCCGTCACCGGCCGGGCGCTGGCGTTGGCCGCCACCGCCACCGTTGCCACGGCCTTGCGGCTCGTTGGCCTTCTTCTCGCGCACGCGCTGCAGCATCTCGGTGCGCGCGGCCTTGGCGGCGGCCGCCATCACTTCGCGGCTGGGCGGCTTGCCCGCACCGCCCCAGATGGTCTGGCGGCCCATGGCGATCGGCTCGGCCTTCTCGCCGGGTTCGGGCATGAACTCGGGGAAGATCTGCACCGGGATCTGCTGCTTGGTGAAGCGCTCGATCTCCATCATGAAGCCTTCTTCGTCCAGGCTCACGAGGTTGACCGCCTCGCCGCTGTTGCCCGCGCGGCCGGTGCGGCCGATGCGGTGCACGTAGTCTTCGCTGATGTTGGGGATCTCGTAGTTCACGACGTGCGGCAGCTCGTCGATGTCGATGCCGCGCGCGGCGATGTCGGTCGCCACCAGGGCGCGGATCTCGCCGCTCTTGAAGCCGGCCAGCGCCTGGGTGCGGGCACCCTGGCTCTTGTTGCCGTGCAGTGCCATCGCGTGGATGCCGTTCTTGGTGAGGTACTCGGCGACGTTGTTGGCGCCGAACTTGGTGCGCGTGAACACCAGCACCTGGCTCCAGTTGTGCTGGTTGATGATGTGGACCAGCAGCGCCTTCTTCTTGCCGCGGCCCACGGGGTGGATCACCTGCGTGATGCGCTGTACCGTGGTGTTGCGCGGGGTCACCTGGATGTGCAGCGGGTCCTTGAGCAGGGCGCTGGCCAGGTCGCGGATCTCGTCGCTGAAGGTGGCCGAGAACAGCAGGCTCTGCTTTTCCTTGGGCACCAGGGCGAGGATCTTCTTCACGTCGTGGATGAAGCCCATGTCGAGCATGCGGTCGGCTTCGTCCAGCACCAGCATCTGCACGGTGGAGAGGTCGAGGAAGCCTTGCTGCTGCAGGTCGAGCAGGCGGCCGGGCGTGGCCACCAGGATATCGACGCCGCGCTTCATGGCGTTGATCTGCGGGTTCATGCCGACGCCGCCGAAGACGACGGTGGAGGTCAGCGAGAGGTGCTTGCCATAGACGCGCACCGACTCTTCGACCTGGGCGGCGAGTTCGCGGGTGGGCGTGAGCACCAGGGCGCGGATGCCGACGCCGCCGAAGCGGCTCTTGGCGCGCTCGCTGTTGGCGAGGCGGTGCAGCATGGGGAGGGTGAAGGCGGCGGTCTTGCCGGTGCCCGTCTGGGCGCCACCGAGCAGGTCGCGGCCGGCCAGCACGGCGGGGATGGCTTCCACCTGGATCGGGGTGGGGGTTTCGTAACCGTGCTCGCGCACGGCTTGCACGATGGCCGGGGCCAGGTTCAGATCGTCAAAGGTCATGTAGAAGAGGCGCCCGTCCAGGGCGCTGGGGGCATCGGCCACTCCGGATGTCGCGGCCTGTCTGGCTGCGGCGCCCGGTCAGTCTGGGGCAGATGGATTCAGGAAGTCGGTGGCCGCAAGCGGGTTGCGCACACCCCGGCGAAGTGCCGGTGCCGAGCCAACTGAAGTGCCCGACAGGGTCTATTGTCGCACGATAAGGCCCCGGTCGCCGCCAATGGCCGCTCAAAAGCGGTCCCGGCGCCTCTGAGGGGATAATCATGGGTTGCGCGGCCGCCCTGGCTGCAGATTTCTTCAGGCAGAACATCCCAATGGCTCAATACGTCTTTTCCATGAACCGGGTCGGCAAGATCGTGCCGCCCAAGCGCCAGATCCTCAAGGACATCTCGCTGTCGTTCTTCCCGGGCGCCAAGATCGGCGTGCTGGGCACCAACGGTTCGGGCAAGTCCACGCTGCTCAAGATCATGGCCGGCATCGACAAGGAGATCGAGGGCGAAGCGATCCCGATGCCGGGCATCCGCATCGGCTACCTGCCCCAGGAACCCCAGCTCGACCCCGAGCAGAACGTGCGCGAGGCGGTCGAGGCGAGCATGAGCGGCGTGCGCGCCGCGCAGAAGCGGCTGGACGAGGTCTACGCGGCCTATGCCGAGGAAGACGCCGACTTCGACGCCCTGGCCGCCGAGCAGGCGCAGCTCGAAGCCATCATCGCGACCTCGGGCACCGACGGCGAACACCAGCTCGAAATCGCGGCCGACGCGCTGCGCCTGCCGCCCTGGGACGCCAAGATCGGCGTGCTCTCCGGCGGTGAGAAGCGCCGCGTGGCGCTGTGCTGCCTGCTGCTGTCCAAGCCCGACATGCTGTTGCTCGACGAGCCGACCAACCACTTGGACGCCGAATCGGTGGACTGGCTCGAACAGTTCCTACAACGTTTCCCCGGCACCGTGGTGGCCATCACCCACGATCGCTACTTCCTGGACAACGCAGCCGAGTGGATTCTCGAACTCGACCGCGGCCACGGCATCCCTTACAAGGGCAACTACTCCACCTGGCTGGAGCAGAAGGAAGCGCGCCTGGAGCAGGAGCAGCGCACCGAAGACGCCCGCACCAAGGCGATGAAGAAGGAACTGGAGTGGGTGCGCCAGAACCCCAAGGGCCGCCAGGCCAAGAGCAAGGCGCGTCTGGCCCGCTTCGAAGAGCTGAGCGACGTCGAGTACCAGAAGCGCAACGAAACCAACGAGATCTTCATTCCCGTGGCCGAGCGCCTGGGCAATGAGGTGTTCGAGTTCAAGAACGTCAGCAAGTCCTTCGGTGACCGCCTGCTGATCGACAACCTGAGCTTCCAGATCCCCGCGGGCGCCATCGTCGGCATCATCGGCCCCAACGGCGCGGGCAAGTCCACGCTGTTCAAGCTCATCAGCGGCAAGGAACAGCCGGACTCCGGCGAAGTGAAGATCGGCCAGACTGTGAAGATGGCCTTCGTCGACCAGAGCCGCGAAGGCCTGGACGGCGACAAGACCGTGTGGGAAGACATCTCGGGCGGCCTGGACATGATCACTGTGGGCAAGTTCCAGATGCCCAGCCGCGCGTACTGCGGCCGTTTCAACTTCTCCGGCGGCGACCAGCAAAAGCGCGTGGGCAGCCTCTCGGGCGGTGAACGCGGTCGCCTGCACCTGGCCAAGACGCTGGCCGAGGGCGGCAACGTGCTGCTGCTGGACGAACCCTCGAACGACCTGGACGTGGAAACCCTGCGCGCGCTCGAAGACGCGCTGCTCGAGTTCGCCGGTTGCGCGCTGGTCATCAGCCACGATCGCTGGTTCCTCGACCGCATCGCCACCCACATCCTGGCCGCCGAAGGCGACAGCCAGTGGGTGTTCTTCAACGGCAACTACCAGGAGTACGAGGCCGACAAGAAGAAGCGCCTGGGCGAAGAGGGCGCCAAGCCCAAGCGGATGCGCTTCAAAGCCTTGAAGTAAGCCCACCCCCGCGCCGGCCCGATGCTCGGGCCGTCACCCCCTCAAGGGGGCAATGCCTGCGGGCCGGGGGACCCGGACCCGCGGCATTCTGGACTCAACTTCCTCTCGCTCCGACCACCCTCATGGACATCTCATCCGACACCGTTCTCGCCGCCACGCGCCACTGGATCGAGAAGGCCGTCATCGGCCTGAACCTGTGCCCGTTCGCGCGGGCGGTGTACGTGAAGAACCAGGTGCGCATCGTGGTGAGCACGGCGCGGCACCTCGACGCCTTCCTGGACGACCTCGACCGCGAGCTCGACCTGCTGGTGAACACGCCCGCCGAAGAGATCGACACCACGCTGCTGGTGCACCCCACGCTGTTCCCCGATTTCGAGGTGTTCAACGACTTCCTCAACGTGGTGGACGACGTGGTGGCCGAGCACGAGCTGGAAGGTGTGATCCAGGTGGCGCCTTTTCACCCCTTGTTTCAATTCGAGGGCACGGCGCCGGACGACGTCACCAACGCCACCAACCGCGCCCCGTTTCCCATCCTGCACCTGTTGCGCGAAGACAGCGTCGAGCGCGCGATCGAGACCACCGGTGGCGATGCGGACGCCATTGTCGAACGCAACCTGCAGACCCTGCGCGAGCTGGGGTCCGATGGCTGGCGCGCGTTGATGGCTGAACGGTGAGCACCGGGCTTTTCCGGGTTTCTTTTTTGCTATGGTGGTCGTACCTTCCTGCCGATAATGTGCTGAACCCCTTCTGCACATCCGTTCACGAAAGACACCGGCTGCATGGACGCCAGCAACACCCAGGCTTTCGACGCCTGCCTCCGCGAAGCCCTCGCCCAGACCCGCGAATGGGTGCCGCGCTGGCTGGGCAAGCTGCACAGCACCCTCAAAGACCGTGAGCTGTCGGCCGGTCAGCTCAGCGAGAAGCAGGGCATGCTGCAGGCCCGCACCACGCTGGAATCGCACCGAGAGCTGATCGCCACCCGTTTTCTCGCCGCGTTCGCCGAATCGATGGAGAACGCACTGCCCCTGACTGGCACCGGTTCGCGCCGCTCGCCCACCGTGAGTTTCGACGAGCTCGAACTCATGGGTGACGACCAGGTCCAGGAAACCGTCGAGCTGGCCCGCGTGCAGCAGGTCGTCAAGATGGCGGTGGACGAGGAATTGGTCACGCTGACCTCGCGCTTGAACGGCGCCCAGGGCCTCACGGTGGTGAACCCCGAGGCCAACCCCCTGCGGGTCGAAGTGGTCGTGGCCGCGCTGATGACCGCGCTCAAGGGCTTGCACGTGGAAGCGGCCGTGCGCACGCGCTGGCTGCAGGTGGGCGCCATCACGCTGGGTGATGAGCTGCGCAACCTGTATGCCGATCTGAGCCGGCAACTCGATCGCGCGGGCGTGAAGCCGGCCGGCTACGTGGTGACGCAGACCGCGACCTCCCGCAAGGTGGCCGCACCGTCCAGCCAGCGAGACGAGGCGGTCTCGGTGCAGGAGGTGCTGGGCAACGACAACCTGCTCACGCTCGACCATCTTCACCAGCTGCTGGTCGGCAACCTCGATCTGAACGAGAAGTCCAACAGCAAGACGGCGGTGTCGGACAACGTCATGGGCCGCACGCTGGCCAGCGAGGTGGTCGGCCTCATGCTCAAGCGCATCGCGGCCGACGAGCGACTGCTCGCGCCCGTGCGGACCATGGTGCAGGACATGAAGCCCGCGCTGTTGCAACTGGCCCGCAGCGAGCCGCGCTTCTTCGCCGACAAGCAGAACCCCGCGCGCCGCCTGCTCGACGCCATCACCGAGCGCAGTCTGGCCTTCACCAGCGAGATGGACCCGGGCTACAACCCGTTCTCCAACCAGGTGCGCGGCATCGTGCGCACCTTGCTCAAGCCGGGCGAGGACCTCGCCGAGCGCTTTCCCAGCCTGCTGGCCGAGCTGCACCGCTCGCAGGTCGAGGCCGTGGCGCCCGCGCAGGTGCAGGCCCGCGGCCTGGCGGTGCAGACGCTGGTGCGGGTGGAGCAGCGCAACCTGCTGGCCGAGCGCGTGGCGGCCGAGATCCGCGCGCGCAACGATTTCGAGAAGGCGCCCGGTGTGGTGAGGCGTTTCCTCACCGGCCCCTGGTCGCAGGTGGTGGCGCAGGCGCGCCTGGAGGTGTCGGAGTCATCGACGGCGTCGCCGGTCGACTCGCCCGCGCGGCGCTACAGCGACATCCTGCCCGACCTGCTGTGGTCCAGCCAACTCGCGCTGGCCAGCCTGAACCGGCCGCGCCTGGTCAAGGTCATCCCCGGCGTGCTGCGCACCTTGCGCGAAGGCCTGGACGCCATCGACTACCCGCGCGAGCAGACCGAGGCCTTTTTCCAGGCGCTCATGGGCCTGCACGAGGCCGCCTACAAGACCCAGCGCAGCAGCCACGAGCCGCCGGCCGAAGAAGAACAGCCCAGCATCCAGCCGGAGATGGACGACGAGCCCTGGATGCAACGCACCGAGGCGCGCGACTCCTGCCTCATGGACGACGTGCTGCTTGACTCGCAGACTTCCACCCAGCCCGCGTTCCTCGAAACCCGGCCGATGCAGCGGCAGCGCGACTGGGCCGATGTCAAGGCCGAAATGGCGGTCCAGCGCACCTCGGACCTGCCGGTGGGCACCTGGGTCGATGTGCTCCAGGACGGCCAGGCCATGCGCTGGCAGATCACCTGGGCCAGCCCGCACGGCACGCTGTTCCTGTTCACCGGGGCGAACGGCCGCTCACTGTCCATGACCAAGCGCGGGCTCGAACGCCTGCTGGAGCAGGACCGCCTGCGCGTCGTGGCCGACCACGGTGTGGTGGACGAGGCGCTCGACGAAGTGGCCCGTCAGGCCTGGCTCAACAGCGCCATGGCGCAGGACAAAAAAGGCCCCTGAGGCAAGGCCCTCAAGCCTTGCGCAGGAGCTTCTTGCGCACCAGGTGGATGTTGTTGCGCAGCGCGTAGAGCTCGTCGGTGTACGACAGCGGCACCACCACCTTTTCCACCTTGGCTTCCATCGCGTCCAGCTGCTCCAGCAGGTCCTGCGCGCTCTCGCTGTTGCTTTCGCTGCGCTGCTCCACGTCGCGCAGCTCGGCGTACCAGCGGAACACGCGTTTGCGGATTCGGAAGGTGTAGAGCGGCGGCACGATGCGCGAGAGCGGCAGGGCCAGCGCGATGATCAGACCCATGGCCAGCCACATGCGTTCGATCAGGTTGGCCAGCCAGAACGGCAGGTAGCGCTGCAGGAACGGCTGGCTGCCGCCCTTGATGGCGCGTTGCGCTTCGGGGGCGATGGGGACCTCGCTGTGTTCCAGGCTGGGGTATTCGCGCGCCCGGCTGAACCAGCTCGCGCCGCTGTGCAGGCTGGTGGCGGTCTGCGCGAACAGCTGCAGGATGGCCGGGTGCGTGTTCGCCTGCGCCAGCAGGCTGGTGGTGGAGGCGACCAGCCGCACATTGCGCGGCGGGATGTTGTGGGCCAGATCCACCACGCCTTGCGGCATCACGACCGGTGTGAGGTACCCGAAGCGGCGCGAATACGCCTCGCTCTGCGCGAAGTCCAGCAGCTTCACGCCGGGCGTCTGCAGCAGCATCTGCACCATCAGGGACTCGGGCGCCGACGCGAACACCACGGCATCGAGTTCGCCATTGAGGAAGGCCACCGTGGCCGGCGTCTGCTCCAGCTGGCTGAGGTGCATCTCGGCGTCGTTGAGGCGGTTGACTTCGAGCAGCGTGGAGAACAGGCGCGGCACGCCGCTGCCCGGCGTGCCCACGTTCACGCGCCAGCCCTTGAGCTCGGAGAGCTTGCTCACCGTGGCCGTCTTGCGCAGGCGCTTGGCCGCGTCCTCGCGGTAGAACAGCCACAGCGGCTCCACGAACAGGCTCCCCAGGGAGGTGATCGAGTCCTCGTCGTCGTAGCCGATGTCGGCCGTGCCGCCCTGCACGAAACCCAGGTCGGCCTGGCCGGTGCGCAGCAGCTCCAGGTTGGCGGACGAGCCTTCGGACGGCAGCAGCTCGACCGTGATGCCGTTGCGCGCGAGCGCTTCTGCATAGCGCTTGCCGAAGGCTTCGTAGGCGCTTTGCGCGGGGCCGGTGGCCAGCACCACCCGGTCCGGCGGGTTGGGTTTGAGCCACCAGTAGGTGAAGCAGAGCAGGGCGACCGTGAGGATGGCGAACGGGCCGGCAGACAGCAGCATCTCGCGCAGGGAGAGCAGGGTGTATCGCAGGGTCTTGGGCATGGCGCGACATTAGCATGCCGACCCACCGCGCCCGCTGTGACAGGATGTTCGACCGGCGCCCGCTTTTCTCCTGGCGGAATCCGCCCAATCTCGCTTTGACGCCCCGGAACGCGCTTCCTACGATGGCTCCATCGCTGCCTGTGGCGAAGATTCCAATGGAGACACCATGAAGACCCTTGCCTGCGGCGCATTCGCCGCGATCCTTGCCTGCGGTGCCGCCCAGGCGCAGCAGGATTTCCCCAACCGGAATGTGACCCTCGTGGTCGGCTACGCCGCCGGTGGCGCGATCGACCAGTCGGCCCGGCTCGTGGGCCAGGCGCTGGCCGCCAAGTGGGGGCAGTCGGTGATCGTCGAGAACCGTGCGGGCGCCAACGGCACCATCGCGGCGGCGGCGGTCGCCAACGCCAAGCCCGACGGCTATACCCTGCTGGTCACGGCCACCAGCCACACGCTCAACAAGTTCGTGGTCAAGGGCCTGCGCTACGACGTCGAAAAATCGTTCGCCCCGATCGCGCTCACCGTCGACGTGCCCAACGTGCTGGTGGTCAACGCCGCTTCGCCCTACCAGAACGTGGGCCAGCTCGTGGCCGCCCTGCGCGCGAAGCAGAAGGAATTCAGCTATGCGTCCCAGGGCATCGGGGGCATCCCGCACCTGGCCGGCGAGATCTTCAAGCTGCGCACCGGCACCGACATGCTCCACGTCCCCTACAAAGGCGCGGCGCCGGGCATGACCGACCTGGTGGGCGGCGTGGTCGACATGTCGTTCCCCTCGCCGGGGTCGATCACGGCCTTCGTCACGGCGGGCAAGCTGCGGGCGCTGGCGGTGACGTCGAGCCAGCGGTTTCCCTACCTCAAGGATGTGCCCACGTTCGCCGAGGCCGGCATCGCCGACTTCACCATCGGCACCTGGCACGGCGTGCTCGCAACGGCGGGCACGCCGCCGGCGATCGTCGCGAAGATCAATGCCGACATCAATGCGGTGATCCAGACGCCCGAGTTCCGCGAGGCCCTGGTGAAGCAAGGCAACGTTGCGGCCCAGCCGGTGACGCCGGCGCAGTTCTCGGCCAAGCTCTCCAGCGAGCTCAAGGCCTTCGAGGCGGTGGCGGCCAAGATCGACCTGAGCGCCAACTGAGCCGCAGGTCCGGCCCCGGCCGGATCAGGCCCGCGCGACCACCGCGCGTTGCTGCAGGCGGAAGACGCGCACCGCGTCGTTCATGACCTGGGCCTGGGCCTGCAGGGAGCCCGCAGCGGCGGCCAGTTGCTCGACCATGGCCGAGTTCTGCTGGGTCACCGAGTCGAGCTGGCCCACGGCCTGGTTGATCTGGCCCAGGCCCAGGGCCTGTTCCTGCGTGGCATGGGTGATGTCGGCGATCAGGCCGTTGACCTGTTCGACCGACTGCACCACCTCGGTCATGGTCTTGCCGGTGCTGTGCACGAGCTCGCTGCCGGCGGCCACCTGACCGGTCGATTCGTCGATCAGCGCCTTGATCTCCTTGGAGGCGGTCATGGTGCGCTGCGCCAGGCTGCGCACCTCACCCGCGACCACCGCGAAGCCGCGGCCCTGTTCGCCCGCCCGGGCCGCTTCCACGGCCGCGTTCAGGGCCAGGATGTTGGTCTGGAAGGCGATGCCGTCGATCACACCGATGATCTCGCCGATGCGGTTGGACGAGCGGCTGATGTCGTCCATGGTGTGGATCACGCGGGCCATGGCATCGTTGCCCTCGCGCGCCACGCTGGCCGAGCGTTGCGACAGCACCGAGGCTTCGCGCGACGCGTTCGCGCTCTGCTGCACCGTGCTGCTGAGCTCTTCCACCGAGGCGGCGGTCTGCTCCAGGCTGCTGGCCTGCGACTCGGTGCGCGAGGACAGGTCCTGGTTGCCGGCGGCGATCTGGCTGGAGGCCACCTGCACGCCCTCGACCTCGTGGCGCACGTCGGCCACGACGGCCTGCAGGTTCACGTTGAGCTGGTTGAGGGCTTTCGTGAGCTCGCCGAATTCGCCGTTGGCATGGCCCTGGAAACGGGCCGACAGGTCGCCCGCGGCCATCTGGTTGGCGAAGGCCACCGCCCGTTGCAGCGGCGTGAGCATCTGCTGGCGCAGCAGCAGGGCCGCCGCCGAGGCCACGGCCAGCAAGGCCGCGCCGGCACCGACGTGCGCCGCGGCGCCGTAGGGGGCGGCCAGTTCGCCCGTGACCAGGCCCGCCGCCGCCATGCCGACCGAGCACAGCGCCACGCGCTTGCCCAGCGTGAGCCGGGCCATGTCGCGCAGGCGGCCGATGGTGCCGCTCTGGACCACACGGCCCTGCCGCAGCGACAGCGCGACCCGGCCCTCGCCCTGTTCGCCCCGCATGCGGGCATACAGGGCCTCGGCCTGTTTCACCTGGTCGCGGGTGGGCGCGGTGCGCACCGACATGTAGCCCACCGTCTGGCCGTTCTCCAGCACGGGCGTGGCATTGGCTTCGACCCAGTAGTGGTCACCGTTCTTGCGCCGGTTCTTCACCAGGGCCGACCACGGCGAGCCGCTGGCCAGGGTGGCCCACATGTCGCGGAAGGCCTCGGCGGGCATGTCCGGGTGGCGGACGATGTTGTGCGGTTGCCCCAGGAGCTCGTCGCGCTCGAAACCGCTCACGGCCACGAAAGCCGGGTTGCAGTAGGTGATGCGACTTTGCAGGTCGGTGGTGGAAACCAGCGTGACCCCCTCGGGGATCACGAATTCGTTGTGTGTGACAGGCAGGTTGTTGCGCATGCCCCCCTTTTCGGCAATTGCTGCCAAAACCGAAGCAGAAAATCGCACCCACGCGCCTGTACTGTGGCCGGTTTGACATAGATCAAGCCGGCCGCAGCCCGGTTCAAGGCGCCGGTTCGAGGCTCAGCACGGTGTAGGCGCCGTTGAGCTTGTCGGCGGTGAAGCGCACCCTGTCGCCCGCCTTGACCTTGGCCAGCAGGGCCGGGTCGTGCGCCTGGAACACCATGGTCATCGGCGGCATGTCCAGGTTCTTGATCTCGCCGTGCTTGAGCGTGATCTTGCCCGCGGCGGTGTCGACCTTGCGCACCTCCGCCTCGCTGAACGGCAGCGCGCCGGCGGCATCGCCCGAAGTGGGCTTGAAGCCGCTGGCGGCCGTGCCCGCGTGGTGCTGGAACACGCGCGAGCTGCCGTCGCGCTGCACCAGCAGCACGTCGTAAGCATCGCGACGATCGCCGTACACCGGGCCGTCCATGCCCGGGCTGCCCACCGGCATGCCGGGCACGGCCAGACCGATCGCCTGGGGCTTCTCGGTCAGCAGGCGGCGGATCTCGCCGGCCGCCACATGGCCCTCGATCACGTAGCCGCCGACCAGGGCGGTGTGGCAGGAGCCGTACTTCGCGGGCAGGCCCAGGCGCTGGCGCACGGCGGTGTTGCCGGTGTCGAAGACCTGGACCTGGAAACCGTCGGCGCGCATGAGCGCGACCCAGTCGTTGCAGCAGCCGCAGTTGGGGTCTTTCCAGACCTGCAGCGCAGGGAGGGCCGGTTGGGCGAAGGCGCCCGCGCCGGCCAGGGACAGGCCGATCGCGGCGCTGAGCAGATGTCGTCTTTGCATGGGGTGCTCCTGGCAGAAGGCCGTCAGGCCTTGGGCTTGACGCGAATCGTGCCGCGCATGCCGGCCTCGAAGTGGCCGGCGATCAGGCAGGCGAACTCGAAATCACCGGGGCGGTTGAAGGTCCAGACGATGTCGCCGGTCTTGCCGGCGGGCACGTGGGCCATGTAGGGTTCGTCGTGCTCCATGCCGGGGTGCTTCTTCATCATCTCGGCGTGTGCCCTCAGTTCCGCGCCGGTGCCGAGCACGATCTCGTGCATCACCTTGCCCTTGTTGACGGCGCGCAGGCGCAGTGTCTCGCCCTCGCGCACCTCCAGGTGGTTGGGGCTGAGTTTCATGTCGTCGGTCATGCGGATCTCCACCGTGCGCGTGGCGGCGCCGGGCTCGCCGGCGATGCCCCAGGGCTTCTGTTCCTTGACCACCGTGCCGGCGGCTTTGCCGTGCTGGTCGCCGTGCGCGTGCGCGGCGGGCAGGGACAGGGCCCAGGGCAGGGCGAGCAGGCCGAGCTGGAACTGGCGGCGGTTGGTGTTGCGGGTTGTCATGGGGTGTCCTTTCAGTGGTGTGAGTGAGATGGGTTGGCTTCGGCGGCCGGTTTGCGCACCGTGGCGCCGGCAGGCTGGGCGGAGGGCGTCGGCCGGGTGGCGGCGGGGGCCGCACCGGTCTCGACCAGCCGGGCCTGCGTGCCCGGCGGCATGGCGTAGGGGCCGGGGTCGCTGTAGTCACCGGCCTTCTGGTCGGCGCGCACCTTGAGCGTGGTGAACATGCCGCCCATCTCGATCGGGCCGTAGGGGCCGGTGCCGGTCATCATGGGGAAGGTGTTGGCGGGCAGCTCCATCTGCATCTCGCCCATATCGGCCATGCCGCGTTCGCCCATCACCATGTAGTCGGGCGCGGCGCGCTGCAGGGGTTTCACCAGGCCCCGGTGGTCGGCACCGATCATGGTCGGCACGCTGTGCCCCATCGCGCCCATGGTGTGGTGGCTCTTGTGGCAGTGCATGGCCCAGTCGCCCGGCTCGTCGGCCACGAACTCGATCTGCCGCATCTGGCCCACGGCCACGTCGGTGGTCACCTCGGGCCAGCGCGACCCCTTGGGCGTGGGGCCGCCGTCGGTGCCGGTCACCTCGAACTCGATGCCGTGGATGTGGATCGGGTGGTTGGTCATGGTGAGGTTGCCCACGCGCACCCGCACGCGCTCGCCCAGGCGCGCCACCAGCGGCGTGATGCCGGGGAACACGCGGCTGTTCCAGGCCCAGATGTTCTGCTCCAGCATGGTGTTGACCTGCGGCGTCATGCTGCCGGGCTCGACGTCGAAAGCGTTGAGCAGGAAGCAGTAGTCGCGCTGCACGTCGTCGATCTGCGGGTGCTTCTGCTTCGGGTGCGTGACCCAGAAGCCCATCATGCCCATGGCCATCTGCACCATCTCGTCGGCGTGCGGGTGGTACATGAAGGTGCCGGGCCGGCGCGCGGTGAACTCGTAGACGAAGGTCTTGCCGGCCGGGATGGCGGGCTGGTTCAGCCCGCCCACGCCGTCCATGCCGTTGGGCAGGCGCTGGCCGTGCCAGTGGATGGTGGTGTGCTCGGGCAACCGGTTGGTGACGTAGAGGCGCACGCGGTCGCCTTCCACCACCTCGATGGTCGGTCCCGGGCTCTGGCCGTTGTAGCCCCACATGTTGACCAGGAAACCGGGCGCGACCTCGCGCACCACGGGTTCGGCCACCAGGTGGAACTCCTTCACGCCGTTGTTCAGGCGCCAGGGCAGGGTCCAGCCGTTGAGCGTGACCACCGGGTTGTAAGGCCGGCCCGCGCCGGTCACGCCCGGGGGCGTCCAGGGTGCGGCGGTGTCGGCCGAGGTCTGCTGCACGGCTTCGGGCAGGGCGGCGAGCGCCACGCGGCTGACGCTCGCGGCGGCGACCGCCGTGGCGGCCGCGCCGGCAAAAAAGTGTCGTCGGTTGAGGGATGGGGTCATGTCAGTGTCCTGCGGCAGCGGCCGTGCCGTTGCCGGATGAAGAGGAGGGGGTGTCGGGGCCGGCGTAGTCGGCGCCCGCGAGCAGGGCCTGCCAGTCGGCCTGGGCGAGCCAGTAGCCGCGGCGCGCCTGCAAGGCGGCGTCGAGCGCGCCCAGGCGCTCGCGGGCGCTGGCCAGCAGCTCCCAGGTGCTTTGCAGCATGCCGTTGTAGCGCAGCTGGGTTTCCTGCTCCAGGGCGGTCTGCAGCTGGGTCACCACGGTCTGCGCGTGCCGGGCGCTGGCATGGCGGATCTGCAGCGCGGTCCAGGCCTGGCGCGCCATGGAGCGCCGTTCGACGGCCTGCCGCAGCAGCGCCGCTTCGGTGCCCACGGCGCGCTCCAGCGTGTGGTCGCGCAACAGGCTCAGGTTGTCGATGTGGGGGGGGGCCGACGCGGTGCCGGGCAGGGCGGCGAGGGCGGTCTCGACCGCTTCGCTCCAGGCCTGCCGGCGCGCGTCCGATGCGGGGGCGATGTCGCGCCCCGCGAGCAGCCGGGCCTGCGCCAGCGTGGGGTGGCTGCGCAGCACGGCGGCCTCCAGCGTGGTCTCGTTCGCGCCTTCGCCGGGCGAGGGGTTCGCTGGCAGCTCGGGCAGGCTGGTGGGCAGTTGCTCGCCGAGCTGCGCCACGGCCTGCGCGTCCCACAGGCCCAGCAGGCGGGCCAGCCGTTCCTGGGCGCTCAGGGTGGCGCTGCGCGCGTTCACGCTGGCCTGCCAGGCGCTGGCCTCGATCAGCTGCTCGCGCATCTGCCGGGCCTGGCTCCAGTTGCCGGCCGCCACCATGCGCCGGCCCAGTTCGCTGCCGGTTCGGGTGGCGTCCAGCGCCTCGGCGAGCAGGCGCTCGCTCTGGCGCGCGGCCACGGCATCGATCCAGGCGCGCTGGAGGTCTCGCACATGCGCGGCATAGGCCACGGCCACCTGGCGTTGGGCCAGGGGGTTCATGTCGGCGTGGGTGAAGAGCTCGGGCCGGTGCCGCAGCGAAAGCCGCAGCGCCTGGGTGAGGTCCAGGGTCGGCCCGCGCCGGGGCTCGGTGCGGGCTTCACCCGCCTGGGCCGATTCCCAGCGCAGCAGGTCGGCATGGCCGCGCGGGAACTCGGCCACGCGCTGGTTGGCGCGCTGCCAGATCGCCCGCGCGGCCGCGATGTCGGTCGGCAGCGCGGGCAGGTCGGTGTGGCCCGTGGGCGGCAGCACCAGGGGCGCTGCGGTGGTGGGGCGGGCCGGATCGGCCGCGCCGAGGGCGTCGGAAGACTGGGCGTGGGCCGAGGCCAGGGCCAGGGCGCAGCCGATGAAGAGGCCGGCCCGCGCGCGGGTGGGCCCAGGTGGCGACATTCGCCAGAAAAGGGACATGGAAATCTCCTGAAGACACAAACCAGCGCCCACGGCGCGCCCTCATCGGGCGGCTGCGGACGCACCTCGGGTGTGTGCGCTCAGGAAATGGGTGGCTTGATGCTCCGGTGCGGTTCGGAGCTGACGAAGCGCTCGGCCGGGGGCGCGAGCAGGCCGTGCTGCGGCGGCAGCGCGGGCACGGCGGGCACCGAGAGTGCCATCGCCGGGCCGTTGCAGACCTCGCAGCTTTTGTGGGTGTGTTCGCCGCCGCTGTCTTGCTGGCTGGCGTTGTGCTCATGGCCCTGGGCGTGGTCGCCGGCCATGGTGTGGTCTGTGCCGGACGCCGCGTGGTGCATGGTCTGCGCCGGTGCGGCCAGCATGGCCACCGCCATGGCGTCGCCCATCCAGCCGCGAATCGGCAGCAGGGCGATCATGAGGGCGAGCAACAAGTGGCGCATGGCCTGGAATGATACGGCCTGACCCGATTTGGTTCCCGGGGTCAGGGCAGTTGCGGCGCGACGCCGAAGCGCGGCGGCGGCGGAGGCAGGATCTCTTCCACCGGCTCGGCGGCCTTCGCCGCGCGCGGCAGCACCTGGGGCGGCAGGGCCATGCCGCGCCGCTGCATCACCGTGCGCAGGCGGTCCGGGTAGTCGGTGATGATGCCGTCCACGCCCCAGTCGATCAGGCGCGCCATGTCCTGCGTTTCGTTCACCGTCCAGGGGATCACGCGCAGCTCCAGCGAGCGGGCCCGCTGCAGCAGGTGCTGGTCGATGTCGTTGAAGTTGGGCGACCAGAGCTTGCCGCCGGCGGCGGCCACCATGCCCGGCGCGTCTTCGTGGTCGGCCAGCCGCAGGCCGGCCGTCCATTCGGTGTTCTTCAGCGTGTTGCGGGACGACAGGTAGGACAGCGGCATGCCCGGCGCGAGCTGGCTGGCCACCTTCTGGATGCGCCAGTCGAAGCTCTGCAGGCTCACGCGCTGGCTCATGCCGTGGGCCTTGATCACCGCCAGCACCGCGCGCACGAAAGTCTCCGGCGGAGGCGATTCGTCCGGCTTGCCGGGATGGATCTTGAGCTCGATGTTGAAGCGCACCTGATGGGCACCGAGCTGGCGCACGCGCTCGAACAGCGCGGCCAGGGTCGGGATGCGCTGGCCGTCCTGGGCCTGCTGTTCGGCGAAGTCGCGCGCGTAGCGGCTGGCCGGGTTGATGCGGCCCACGTCCCAGGCGGCGATCTCGGCCAGCGTGAGGCGGTGGAAGGGCTGGCCGCGCGACTGCAGCCAGCGCCCGTCGGCGTCGCGCGTGAGGTCGGGGTTGGGTGCGATGTCGTGCGAGATCACCGGCACGCCTTCGGCACTGAGCACCACGTCGAGTTCGAGCGTGCTCACGCCGACGGCCAGGGCGCGCTCGAAGGCGGCGAGCGTGTTCTCGGGGGCCAGGCCGCGCGCGCCGCGATGACCCTGCAGGTCAAAGGCCAGCGCGGCGCTGGCGCACCAGAGCGAGAGCCCGAGGGCGGTGGTGCAGCTCCAGCGGATCCAGGTCAGGCGTTGAACGCCCTGCACAGCGTGTTCGTTCATGGGGCGCAGTCTGACAGCCTACGATGACCGATGCAAGACAGCCCGGGGAGACCTTCGCCCGCGGTCTCTCGCGCGACAAGCGCGGGTTTCGGGGGCTCGGGGCGCCCCGTATGCTTGTTCCACAACACCTCTGACGGAGACAAGTGATGAGCAGCACCACCGAGGGAGGGCGTGCCACGTCCACGCCCGATCCGCACGCGCACCACCGCTTCTGGCCCACGCGGCTGCCTCACCGCATCACGACGCCGGCCACCTCGCTCTGGCAGAACCTGGTGGTGAGCGCGCAGCGCTATCCCGACAAGCCCGCGCTGGTGTTCTTCGACCGTGTGCTCACCTACCGCGATCTGCACGCGCAGGCCGAGCGCCTGGCGGCGCATCTGCGGCAGCAAGGTGTGCAGGACGGCGACCGGGTGATCCTGTTCATGCAGAACTGCCCGCAGTGGGTGGTGGCGCATTTCGCCATCCTGCGCGCCAACGCGGTGGTGGTGCCGGTCAACCCGATGAACCGGGCCGAGGAGCTCAAGCATTACATCCTCGACCCCGACGCGCGCGTGGCGGTGGCCGCCGCCGACCTGGCCGGTGAGCTGCTCAAGGCCAACAACGATGTGCGCGAGGGCGACCGCCTGCGCCACCTGGTCGTGTCGCACTACAGCGATGCGATCGGCCCGCAGGCCGAGATACCGCCCGCCTGGGGCGATTGGCTGGGCACGCGCCACCCCACGCCCGAGCTGCCCGGCGGCACGGTGAGCGACTGGGCCGAGGCGCTGGCCTGCAGCGGCACCGCGCCCGCGCACAACCGCGGGCCGGACGACCTCGCGGTGCTGCCTTACACCAGCGGTACCACGGGCCTGCCCAAGGGCTGCATGCACCCGCACCGCACGATCATGCACAACGCGGTGGGCGTGGGCCTGTGGACGCACAGCACCTCGGAGAACGTGGGCCTGCTGGTGGTGCCGATGTTCCACATCACCGGCATGGTGGCCGGCATGCACGCGGGCGTGTACAACGGCTCGACGATGGTGGTGATGCCGCGCTGGGACCGCGAGCTCGCCGGCCGGCTCATCTCGCGCTGGCGCTGCACCCACTGGACCAACATCCCCACCATGGTGATCGACCTGCTCGCCAGCCCGAACTTCGCGCAGTACGACCTCTCCAGCCTGGTGCTGGTGGGGGGCGGCGGCGCGGCCATGCCGCAGGCCGTGGCGCAGCGGCTGCTCGATCAGTACGGCCTGCGCTATTCGGAGGGCTATGGCCTGACCGAGACCGCCGCGCCCTCGCACAACAACCCGCCCGACCACCCCAAGCAGCAATGCCTGGGCATCCCCTTTCTGGGCACCGATGCGCGTGTGGTGGACCCGATCACGCTGCAGGAGATGCCGCAAGGCGAAACCGGAGAAATCATCATCCACGGCCCCGAGGTGTTCGACGGCTACTGGAAGCGCCCCGAGGCCACCGAGGCCGCCTTCATCACCTTCGAGGGCAAGCGCTTCTTTCGCTCGGGCGATCTCGGCCGCGTGGACGAGGACGGTTACTACTTCATCACCGATCGCCTCAAGCGCATGATCAACGCCAGCGGCTTCAAGGTCTGGCCGGCCGAGGTCGAGGCGCTGATGTTCAAACACCCGGCGATCGCCGAGGCCTGTGTGATCGCGACCATGGACGCTTACCGGGGCGAGAGCGTGAAGGCGGTCGTGGTGTTGCGCGAATCGGCGCGCGGCACGACCAGCGAGCAGGCCATCGTGGACTGGTGCCGCGAGAACATGGCGGCCTACAAGTGCCCGCGCACGGTCGAGTTCGTCAGCGCGCTGCCCAAGAGCGGCAGCGGCAAGGTGATGTGGCGCCTGCTGCAGGAGCAGGAGGTCATGAAGGCGCAGGGCGGTTGAGCCGGCGTCCCCCGGTCAGGCCTGCGACCACATCCGCAGCAGGTTGTGGTACGTGCCCGACAAGGGGGCGAGACCCGGGTCTTCCGGGTGCCGCACGCCGAGCTGTTGAATCTGCTGATCGAGGTCGAACAGCAGGCGACGCTGCTCCGCCGACGCGACCAGGCTGTGGGTCCAGAAGAAGCTGCCGTAGCGTGTGCCCCGGGTCACGGGGTTGACGCGGTGCAGGCTGGTCCCGGGATAGACGATGGCGTCCCCGGCCGGCAGCTTGATGCTCTGCTGACCGAAGCTGTCTTCCACCACGAGTTCACCGCCGTCGTACTCCCCGGGGTCGCTCAGGAAGACGGTGGTGGACACGTCCGTGCGCACCTTGATGGCGCTGCCCGGAATGGTGAAGAAGGCGTTGTCGATGTGGCTGCCGTAGTTGCCGCCACCCTCGTAGCGGTTGAACCGCGGCGGCAGCACCTTGAGCGGCAGCGTGGCCGAGATGAACAGCGGGTTGCTGCCCAGCTTGTCCAGGATCAGATTCCCGAGCTGCTGGGCCACCGGACTGTCCAGCGGCAACTGAAGGTTTTCCTTGACCTGGGCGGCCAGGCTGCCGGCCGTCGCGCGCCCGTCCTGCCACGGCGCCGGTTCGAGCGCCTCGCGGCATTGGCGAACTTCGTCCGGGGTGAGCAGGGCGGGGATGCGGAGCATCATGGCGCGAGCGGCGTGGCCTCAGTAGGTGAACTTCATCGATGCGACGGCCGAGCGGCCTGCCGCGATGTTGGCGTAGTGCGGCGAACGGACACCGGTGTAGTAGACCTTGTCGCCCAGGTTGTACAGGTTGAGCTGGGCGGTGAGGTTGCGGTTGATCTGGTAGGCCACCATCGCATCGTAGCGCGCATAACCGCCCTGGCCCTTGGTGACGATGCCACCGTCGACCGTGGAGCGGATGTAGCCCTGGTTCACCTGGCTCTGCGCATAGACGCCGAAGCCCACGGTGAGTTGCGGCATGGGGTTGTAGCTGGTCCACAGGCTGACGCTGTGGCGCGGCGTGTTCGGGAACGGCATGCCGTTGGCGACGTTGCCCGCGCCCATGTTCGTCTGCTCGCTGTCCATGAAGGTGTAGCCGCCGAACACGCTCAGGCCCGGCATGACGCGACCCGAGAAGCCCAGCTCGATACCGTTGACCACCTTGTTGCCACCCATGTAGGTGATGCCGTTCTCGGTGATGCGCACGTTGGTGACTTCGTTGCGGAACAGCGCGGCGGTCAGGGCCAGCTTCTTGTCCATCACGTCCCACTTCGTGCCGATCTCGATGGAGCGGGTCTTTTCAGGGTCGAGGTCCGCCAGCACCGGGGTGGTGATGGTGAGGTCTTCGTTGCCGTTGCCCAGCGCGGCGCCGCCCGGCCGGGAGGAGGTGCCGATGCTGGCGTAGACGCTGCCGTTCTCGGCCGGCTTGAACACCACGCCCAGCTGGTAGTTGAGCAGGGTGTCGGCGCTGGCGAGGCTGGTGGTCGGCGTGATGGCGGTCACCTTGTAGTGGTCGGCCCGCACCCCTGCGTTGACCAGCCATTGCTCGCTCAGCTTCAAGGTGTCGAAACCATACAGCGCCGTGGTGTCGATGCTGTTGACGGTGGCCAGCGGCAGCGTGTATGGGTAGCTCCAGGCCACCGAGCTGTCCGGGTTGTTGAGCGAGGCGCACCACATGGTCACAGCCGTGCAGTTGCTGGTCGCGTTGTTCTGAACCGCCGTCGAGCGCACCGCCGAGCGTTCCTTGGCGAGCTCCAGGCCGAGGGCGTAGGTGTGGCCCACGGAGCCGGTCTGCGCCTTGCCGCTGAATTCGGAGACGTTCTGCAGCGTGTTCACTTCCGACACCCGTGCATTGCCGCGCCGCCACACATAGCCCTTGATCGCGTTGCCCTTGCTGTCGTCCGGCTGCGTCCACAGGTAGTCCTGGGACGACTTGCTTTGGCGCGTGGTGTTGCGGAACGTGTTGGTGTCGCTGAACTTGTGCTGGATGGACGCGGTGAACAGGTCGCTCTCTTCCTTCTGGTAGTCGCGCGCCTTCACGCCGTACCAGTTCTCGCGGTTCGTGCCGTACGTGGGGCGCACTTCGCTGCCGCCGGGCAAGGTCGCCGCCGCGGCGTTGGAGTACAGGTAGGGCACGCCGCCGTCGGGGATGTCATTGGTCTGGAGGTGTTGCCAGGACAGCGAGACCTCGGTGGGCGTGCCCATGCCGAAGGTCACGGTAGGAGCGATGCCCCAGCGCTTGTTCTCAGGGCCGTTGCGCCCGGCCACATCGGCCTCGTGCACCATGGCGTTGAGGCGGATGCCGGTGGTTTCACCCACCACGCGGTTCAGATCCAGCGTGCCCCGGCGGTACGCATCGGTGCCCACGCCCACGGAGCCGGCAATGAAGTTTTCGTTCTTGGCCTTCTTGGCCGTCAGGTTCACCGAGCCGCCGGCGCCGCCACGGCCGGCGTAGGCCGAATCGGCACCCTTGATGACTTCCACGGACTCCAGGTTGAAGACTTCGCGGTTGCCGGCGGCGATGTCGCGCATGCCGTCCACGAAGGTGCTGGCCTGGGCGTCCATGCCGCGAATGAAGGGCTGGTCGCCGGTCGGGTTGCCGCCTTCGCCGGTGCCGAAGGTGATGCCCGGCACGGAGCGCAAGGCGTCCTGCAGGGAGGTGGCACCCGTCTGCTGCAGCAACTCCTCATTGATGATCTGGACGGTTTTCGGCGTATCGACCAGTGGCGCCGTGAACTTGACCGAGGGGGCCGCGTCCGTCTTGAGCGGGGCTTCCTGGGTGGACGTCACCGTGACGGTGCTCAGGGTGGCGGACTGCTGCGCGAAGGCGGTGGCGCCGGCCAGGCACAGGCCCGCGGCGAGCGGCCAGGTGACGACGGTTTGCGAGGGAGCGAAAGCGGGCGGTTTCTTCATTTGCGTAGAAAGGTAAGTACAAGTTGCAATGGCAACCGGGATTCTTTTCTGCAAATGAGAATGATTCGCTTAACGAATTCTTAAGACGATCTTAAGTCACATTGTTTCCTTAATTCAGTGGACTGATTGCAACATCGGCCGGCGCCGTGCCTGCCCGTTCGGCGCCGGCACAATAGGCCAATGCCTTCCCCGTCCGAGACCCTTCGCCGCCTCTGGCAACCCCACCGGGGCCTGTTCTGGCTCATGGTCGGTTTGCAGCTGCTGTCGTCCTGCATCGTGCTGTTCGTGCAGATCACCGATCCGCCCGACGCGTTGCGCCTCGTGCTCGGCCTGATGGCATTGACCGACTCCCTGCTGGCCTGGTGGCTCACGGTGCGGCTGTGGCGCGAGTCGGCCCCCGCCCCCAACCCTTAGGAGATGACCATGTTCCAGGCCCTCTTGATCACCAAGCCCGAATCGGGCTACCGCTGTGAGCTCGCGCAGCTCGACGAATCACAGTTGCCCGCCAACGGCGACGTGACCGTGCGCGTGGACTACTCGACCGTCAACTACAAGGACGGCCTGGCCATCACCGGCCGGTCGCCCGTGGTGCGCAGCTTTCCCATGGTGCCCGGCATCGACTTCGCCGGCTCGGTGACGCAGAGCGACCACCCGAAATGGAAAGCCGGCGACCGCGTGTTGCTCAACGGCTTCGGCGTGGGCGAAACGCATTGGGGTGGGTTGTCGCAGATGGCGCGCGTCAAGGGCGACTGGCTCGTGGCCTTGCCCGACTCGCTGAGCGAGCGCGACGCCATGTCGCTGGGCACGGCGGGCTACACCGCCATGTTGTGCGTGCAGGCGCTGCAGAAGCACTGGGCCGAGGCGGGCGTGGCCGCCGGCAGCGGCGAGGTGCTGGTGACCGGCGCGGGTGGCGGCGTGGGCAGCGTGGCGATCTCGCTGCTGGCCGGCCTGGGCCACACCGTGGTGGCCTCCACCGGCCGGCCGCAGGAAGCTGATTATTTGAAGGCGCTCGGCGCAGCCAGCGTGATCGATCGCAACGAACTGAGCGCGCCGGGTAAACCGCTGCAGAAGGAACGCTGGATCGGCGTGGTGGATTCGGTGGGCAGCCACACGCTGGCCAACGCCTGCGCGAGCACGCGCTACGGAGGTGCGGTGGCGGCCTGCGGCCTGGCCCAGGGCATGGACCTGCCCGCGAGCGTGGCGCCTTTCATCTTGCGGAGCGTCACGCTCTGCGGCATCGACAGCGTGATGGCGCCCATGGCCAGGCGCGAGGCCGCGTGGGACGCGCTGGCGAAAACGCTCAACCGCGAACAGCTCGCGTCGATCACGAAGGAGATTTCGTTGCCCGACGCGATCGCCGCCGGCAGCGAGATCCTGGCCGGCCGGGTGCGCGGTCGCCTCGTGGTGAACCTCAAGTCCTGAAGCTCAGCGCGGGGGCACCACCTGGCGGTAGGCGTGCCAGGTGGCGTGCCCCACCACCGGCCCGACAACGATCAGGCCGAGAAACCAGGGCAACATCGCCAGCACCACCAGCAACGTGATCAGGGCGCCCCACCAGGCCATCACCCCCGGGTTCTGCAGGCAGGCGCGGATGCTGGTGAGGCCGGCGGACACCGCGTCGACCTCGCGGTCCAGAATCATCGGAATCGAGATCGCGCTGGTGACGAAGATCAGACCCGCGAACACGCCGCCCACCAGCGTGTAGGTGATCAGGAATTCCAGGTTCTCGGGGGCCAGCAGCTGCGCGACCAGGTTGGCCGTGTCGGGCATGGTGCTGAAGGTCACCGCAAACACCACCAGCGAAGCGCGGCCCCACAGCATTTCCAGGATGAGCAGCACGCCCGCAAAGATGGCGATCGAGCCCTTGGTCTGTTCCCAGGCCAGCAAAGAGTCCGGCAGCGAGGGCTCGCGGCCTTCCTCCAGGGCACGGCTCACGTGGTACAGGCCCAGGCAGAGGAAGGGCCCCAGCAGCAGGAAGCCTGCGGAGAGCGCCAGCACATAGGCCGGTGCGGCGCGGAACACCGCCATCAGCGCGTGTCCCATGAGAAAGAAACACAGACCGTAGAACAGGCCGACGCGGCTGCGCAGGAAGTCGTTCCAGCCCAGGCGCAGCCAGCGCAGCGGGTCGCCGGCCTTCAGCTCCGCCAGGGGCAGGTCGAACACCGACGGCGGTGGTGGCGGTGGGGATTCTTCGGCCATGTCTTGTCTCCTCGGGTGATGGCGCGCCACCTCGTGGGTGGGTGGCTGTGGCGCCCGGAAATGTAGCGGATCAGGCGAGCGCGTGCCGTCGCAGGTGCAGCGCCAGTGCGGCGTCGAACGCGTGCGTGTGCTTGGCGAACCACGAGCCCAGCTCGCGCGACATCTGGCGCACCGGCTCCAGCTGGCCGTTGCGGAGCTGCCCCAGGCCATCGCGCAGCAGGTTCAACACCACACGGTGTTGCAGCGCGTGTGCGTCCGCCTGGCCGTGGCCGGTCTCCTGCATCCAGGTGTCTTCCCGGCCGAAATGCGCGGCCACATGCGACACGAGCTCGGCCCAGGCCTGCGGCAGTTCCGCATCGCTCGCCGCCTGGGCGCGTGCCAGCCGCGCCATGAGTTCGCGGTTCATGCTGTCCAGCGGGTCGAAGTCCAGCCAGAGGGCCGGGGTCCATTGCGCGGTGCTTTCCATCGGGTGCTGCTCCTTGGGCCGTAGCTTGGCAGCGGGGGCGCGCCGGCGTCTTGATCCAGCGCAAACGCCGGCCTCGCCCAAGGCCCGACGGGCCGTGGGTTTGCCGGCACGCCGCTACACTGACCGGCCATATGACCAGCGAATTCCAGCCCCCTTACGTGCCGCTGTCCGATGTGCACAGCGCCTTGCAGACCACCGGCTTTGCCTTGCTGAGCGCCGAAGCCGTGGGCGAGTGGCTCGCCGCGCGCCCGGTGGATCTGGCCGAATTGCACACCGGCTGGAACCAGCTGCCGCCCGATGCGTACCTGAAGGACGGCGGGCGCTACCGCAGCCGCCGCCACAGCTGCTTCGTGGTGGACGAAGACCGCGTGCGGCAGGTGCCGCATCGCGCCCACTGGCAACCGCTGGAATACAACGCCCTGCACGGCGGCATGCAGCGCTGGTTCGAGCCCATGGAACCGGCCACCGTTGCTTTGCCCGTGTGGAGCCGCCTGCTGGCACGGCTGGGCGAGGCCGCCAGTGCGCTGCGCGGCGCACAGCCCTGGAGCGTGGAAGCCCACGTGTTCCGCATCGACACCACCGACGGCATCGGCCGGCCCACGCCCGAAGGTGCGCACCGCGACGGTGTGGACCTGGTGGCCGTGTTCATGGTGGACCGCCACGCCATCAAGGGCGGGGAGAGCCGCGTCTTCGAGGCCAACGGCCCGAGCGGCCAGCGCTTCACGCTGCGCGAGCCGTGGTCGCTGCTGCTGATCGACGACGCGCGCGTGATCCACGAAAGCACACCGATCCAGCCGCTGGAGGGTGATGCCCTGGGCTGGCGCGACACGCTGGTGGTGACGTACCGCAGTGGGGCGTTCCAAGGAGGCTGATACTTTCCGGGGTGATGGTTAACTTTTGACTTAATATTTGGTCTGGTTTGCCATCTGAGAAAGGAAATGTGATGCAGCGTCGTGGCGCTCTTCTTGGGCTTTGTGCGTGTTTGATGGCGTGTGCGGAGAACAAGCCGCCGAGCTACTACGCTCCGCCCCCGGTGCAGTCTTTGCAAGACCCTTTGCCAGGCCATGCTGTGTTGTACCTGTTTCGAGTGCCGCACGATCGTGCAAGTTTGTCGATCCGGATCGCGCCGAAACTTGCGTTCCTGATGGAACCCTCCACCTACACCGTGCTCTCGCTGTTGCCAGGGGACTACGCGCTCACGAGTGGAGATGCTTCAAACGCCTTTGCCCCGATGTCCCTTCGCCTTCAGGAGGGACAGCGGGTGTTCATGTACGTGTCCGGCGTGAATGACGCGTCCTTTTCGCTGGACAACCTTCTGGCATTGACGGTGGATCGGGACCGAAGCCGTGACCAGCCGTTTCCGAGCTTCGTGCCGTCCGTGGCAAGGGGCTCTCGCTCTTGGAAGCTATGCAATGAAATTGATGCCCAAGGTTTCATGTCCGTTTCCAAATTGAAGATGGTCGACTGACTTTCAGAACCCCTGGAACCTTGTCCTGGCACCACGCCGCTCAAGTTGCGGGAGCGATTGTCTCTGGCCGATAGAGCTGGTCATTCTGCCAACTGGTTGCAACGCCATTCATTGCGACCAGACCAAAAACCGTGAAGCTTTGATCCGAAATTCGGATGGTTCCTTGCCCCAGGTGATCAACCAAGTACTGTGCGAGTTCAGTTGTCGGGATGAGGCCTCCTTGCTTTCGATGGACCTCGACCATCACCTCTTCAATGTGTTGCTTTTCAAACGGGCGAATAACGGCTGCGTATACCTTCTCACGGGACAGGAGGCCATTCTCGTCAGCGATATTGACCCAATCCAGGCGGGCCAGATCCACGGCGGGAAATTGGTTTTTCATGAGGGCGTGCACGCGGCGCGGGTTCATTGGGAGGAACGGTCGCTTCTTTCAGAGTGGTCGTTCGTGCCCGCGCACTGACGAAATGCAATCGCTCAGATTCACAGGCTCACCCAGCCCCTGAACCCCCGCGCGGCGTAGTACGACTGCGCCCCGTTGTGGTATACGAAAACCTGGCCGTAGCGCCGGTCGCAGAAGAGGGCGCCACCGAGCTTGCGGATCTCGGGCGGCGTGGCCACCCAGCTGGACGTTTTCAGGTCGAACTCGCCGAAGGTCTGCAGGTGACGGTACTGCGCCTCCGTCAGCAGCGACACGCCCATGGCCTGGGCCATGTCGACGGCGCTGCCTGCCGGCTTGTTCTCCTTGCGGGCGGCCAGGGCTTCACCGTCGAAGCACAGGCTGCGGCGCCCCGCCGGGGTTTCGGCGGCGCAGTCGCAGAACAGGTAGGCACCGTGGTCGTCCGGGGGGCCGATGACGTCGGGCTCACCGCCCGTGCGCTCCATCTCGAAAAGCGTTTTCAGCTTGTCGGGGTGGCGCTGAAGGCGGCTCAACACGTCGGCCCAGTCGGCCTTGGCGTGCCGCTTCATGTGCTTGTCGAACCGCTGCTTCAGGGTGCGCAGGAGTTCGTCGTGTTGTTCTGCCTTCATGGGACGCCCTTTCGGATTCAGACCCGCTCGAAGATCGCGGCGATGCCCTGGCCGCCGCCGATGCACATCGTCACCAGCGCGTAGCGGCCCTGGATGCGCTGCAGTTCGTGGATCGCCTTCACGGTGATCAGGGCACCCGTGGCGCCGATCGGGTGGCCCAGCGAGATGCCCGAGCCGTTGGGGTTGACCTTGGCCGGGTCCAGGCCGAGGTCGCGCGTGACCGCGCAGGCCTGGGCGGCGAAGGCCTCGTTGGCCTCGATCACGTCCAGGTCCTTGACCGTGAGGCCGGCCTTCTTCAGCACGGCCTGCGTGGCCGGCACCGGGCCGATGCCCATGTACTTCGGGTCCACGCCTGCGTGCGCATAGGCCACCAGGCGGGCCAGCGGCTTCGCGCCGCGTGCCTTGACCGCATTGCCGTCCATCAGCACCACGGCGGCCGCCGCGTCGTTGATGCCCGAGGCGTTGCCGGCGGTCACGGTGCCGTTTTCCTTCAGGAACACGGGTTTGAGCTTGGCCATGTCGTCCAGCGTCGCGTTGGTGCGGAAGTGCTCGTCGGTGGCGTAGGCCACGTCGCCCTTCTTGCTCTTGAGCATCACCGGCACGATTTGGTCCTTGAAGAGGCCGGCCTCGGTGGCGCGCTGCGCGCGGTTGTGGCTTTCCACGGCGAGCTTGTCCTGGTCTTCGCGCGTGATGCCCCACTTGGCTGCGATGTTCTCGGCGGTCACGCCCATGTGGATGGTGTGGAAGGGGTCGTGCAGCGCGCCGATCATCATGTCCACCATCTTGGTGTCGCCCATGCGGGCGCCCCATCGCATGTTGAGGCTGGCGAAGGGCGCGCGGCTCATGCACTCCGCGCCGGCACCGATGGCCACATCGGTGTCGCCCAGCAGGATGCCCTGCGCGGCCGAGACGATGGCCTGCAGGCCCGAGCCGCAGAGGCGGTTGACGTTGAAAGCCGGCGTGCCTTCGGCGCAGCCCCCGTTGATGGCCGCGACGCGGGAGAGGTACATGTCCTTGGGCTCGGTGTTGACCACGTGGCCGAACACGACGTGGCCCACGTCCTTGCCATCGACACCGGCGCGCGCGAGCGACTCGCGCACGACGAGTGCGCCGAGTTCGGTGGGGGGCTGGTCCTTCAGGCTGCCGCCAAAGGTGCCGATGGCGGTGCGCACGGCGCTGACGACAAAAACTTCTCGCTGGTTGCTCATGGGGGTCTCCGGGGTGATGAGGGGATCACCCGCCATGGTAGCGGCCCGAATGGTCGGAGTGAGGCAGGCGAGAGGGAGCGCATTGCGGCGGACCTTGATGAGTTAAGGCGTTGTTCGTGCTGGGAACATTTTCTAAACGATTAAGAAAAAATAGCTACTTCAAAGAGAATGCGCGCACCCCAGCTGAGATCGCATCCGATTTCTGGGGGAACCGGAGATGACCATGGACCACAAGCACGCGATTCTTGATGAGCTGCACCTGTTCCGCGCGGACATGCTGCTCAATGAGGTGCCCTACCGGAACCACCTGCGATTGACTGTATGGCGACCCATCAGGGACATCGTGATGGATTGGAGCCTCATCCTGCTTGCCGTCGCCGCCGTTCATTGGGCCGGTTGGTGGTGGGCGCCAATGGCCATTGTCGTGATCGGCAATCGACAAGTGGCGCTGGGCAACATCCTGCACGACGCAGGCCACCGCAGCCTTCATCCTTCGGCGTCGGTCAACGACTTCCTGGCGGTCTTGCTGGTGGCGCCCTTGCTCTTCGTGTGCCTCAGAACATACCGCGTCACGCACCTGCGGCATCACATCCATCTCGGGGACCCGAAGCGAGACCCTGACTACCTGGCACCGCCCTCTTCGAGCGATCGGAAATGGACCACCAGCTTTGCGCGCAATCTGTTCTCCTTTCGCTCTTGGTGGGAGTCGCTGGCCGGGCATCTGGGCGCAAGGAGGGTACCCGTTGAGAGCCTGTGCACCATCGTTGGTTGGTGGGCCATTCTGAGCACCTCTGTGTGCATCTTCTTTGGTGCGAAGTTCGCGGCCTTGTTTGCGCTGCTCTGGCTCACGGCGAGAGCGACTGTGTTCCACGTCATCACGGTCTTTCGCGAGATGTGCGACCACTACGGTCTCGAACAAGGCGGTGTGATCTCCTTCACTCGCGACATCGTGCAGCACGGCCTATGGGGTCTCTTCTTCCATCCCAGAAACAATGGCTACCACCTGACGCATCACCTTCTGCCGACGATCCCGTACTACCGCTTGCCTGACGCCTGTCGGCTGGTTTCAACCATGCCAATGTACCGGCGCTTCAATCACGCCTACACCTCGTACTTCGATGGATCCAAACCGGTTGTTCAAGGTTGGATTGGCAAGAAGGGGGGCGCATGACGCGAACACTGGGTGCTTTGCAAGTGGCGGCGCTGTTGGTGTCCAGCAGTTACGGCATCGGATTTCTGCTGGGATCGGGCGAAATGGCTGTGAGCCATGGAATGGCGGGCAGCATCTACGGCTTGGCCACTGCTGCAGGCATGCTCATGCTCGGGCTCTTCGCCGCCCGGGTGTGGAAAGGCGGCGTGGCCATCTGGGACTTCTTCGGCGCTGCTTTTGAAGCGCGCACCAAAAGGGCGGTTGCCTTCCTGTCCGTGGTCTGGATGGCGGGTGTTCTGGCCGCACAGATCCATGGCGGCGTGGCCATTGTCAAGCTGCTCGGACTCCAGACGGTGCTTGCTCATCTGCTCGTCCTGAGCGGAATCTTCGTGGCTTCCAGGCTGGAGCTCAGAACCGCATCCACCGTGTTCTCCATCTTCCTGTTTGCCAGCGGTGCGGTTCTGGTGCTTGCGCTGATCCATGGACCTGGCGGAGCTATCTACATGGAGAGCCCGCGACGATTCATCGCTGACACGCCGCTGCTGGGTACCGGCGCTCTGATTTCCATCTCCATCGCTGTGGCCGCGTTGGTCTGTACGGGCGCTGACTACCACCAGTTTCTGCTCGCCGCACAACGGCCCTCTGCCGCTGTCTGGGGGTGTGTGCTGGCATGCGGGTGCTTGGTGGCCGTCAGCTTTCTGCCCGCATCGGTTGTGCTCGGATTCAAGGAGAGCGGGGGGCTAGCGAACCTTCGCGACACCAAGCAGATCATCCCGTTCATCCTGGCCCAGGAAGTCGGTCATCTTGGTGCGGCCGTCGGCCATCTGCTGCTGGTCGGATTGTCTGCCGCTGCATTGGGATCGGGCGCGGCGATCACACGGGCCATGGCTGACGCGCTGAGATCCGCAATGGATGGCATTCCCCATGTGGCCGGTGATACGGGTGGAATTCTTCTCGCCCTCGGCATCGCCGCCGCATTGGCCGCCCGCGGACAAGGCATCATCGCCACGATGGTGTCCGTGAACGTGATCTACATCGGCAGCATTTCAGTGGTCTTTGCCACACTGCTAGCCGGTTGGCGGCTGACCACATCGCATGCCTTGCTCGTGATCGGAGCCGGATTTTTGGCGTCATCGGGTGTCTATCTGGCCGCGTGGGCCGGTCGGCGATTTTCCGATGGGGACCTCTTCTCTCTGATAGCCGGGTTGGTCGCTTCGGGAGCGGTGTGGTGTGTGTTGGCCATTGCGGGGAGGAGCCGCAAGCTGCTGTCTGAAGGCCGCTAAGCAGGCACCGGCAACAGCGCCGAGCGCGCCGTGTTGACGACGAATCTCGTGACTTCCTGAAAAATCGGCAGCTCGACGCTCCACCGATGCCAGTAGAGAGCGACCCGCATCACCTGATCGGGTGCCAACTCAATCAGAGCGCGTTGCTCGACCTCCCGTGTGACATGTTGCGAGGGCAGTACACCATATCCCACACCCATGAGAATGGCGTCTCGCAACGTGTTGGGTGCAGGAAGGTAGTGCTTGAGGTAGCGTGCGACGGGGAAGCCGAATACCCGTTCCAGGAACTCGTCATGAAGCGAGTCCTTTCGATTGAAGACCACTGCAGGCGCGTCCAGTGCTGCCTGCAACGTGAATCCTTTTGAGAAGTGCCGGTCTGCGAAACCCGGGCTGGCATAGCATCGATACTCCATCTCACCCAACGGCTCGCCGACAAAGCCGGGCATGGGCTCCACCTGTGTGGAAATGCAGCCAATGACTTCGCCCTTGGCGAGTCGATTCAAGGTGTGATCCTGGTCATCCACCAACAATTCCAAGGCTATCCGCTGGGACAGAAGAAATGGCCACAGCGACGGAGCCAGCCAGGTCACCAAAGAGTCGGCATTGACTGCGATCGCGACAGGCATCAGTTTCTTTTCGTGGCCCTTGGGCGCAAGCTCGGCCAACACGGATCCTTCGGTCAGTCGAAGGATCTTGACATGGCGCATGAGCAGTTCGCCGGAAGCCGTGGGGACCACGGGCTTTGCTCGGACCAGGAGAACGGTTGAAAGTGATTCTTCCAATGCCTTGATCCGCTGCGAGATGGCTGCGCGGGTCACATTCAGCGCCACGGCGGCGCTATCGAAACTTCCTCCTTCCACCACAGACGCAAAGGTTTCCAGTTGCTCTCTGTTCAGCATGCCATATTCCTTCTTCTCGTTGTTGTCGCAGGTAAAGTCGCTTGCCTTTAACTCGATGTATGGAGCTCTTCATGTCAGGCGAAAGCAATCTCGAGCAGTTGCTGCAAACGATGGCTCCCGTGGTTCACGCCGAGACCTTCGTCTATTGCACCTTTTCGTCTTTTTCTCTCCCCAGCGGACTTGAACCGCTATCAACGGTTCGGGAATCGGAAGGTTTGACCGCTATCGTGCCCCTGTCCCAGGCGCAAGCGCTCGGCCTCGACTTTCAGTTCGAGTCGGCCATGATCACCTTGTCTGTGCACTCTTCGCTGACGGCCGTGGGCCTGCTGGCTCGTGTGTGTGGGGCGCTGGCCGCGTCAGGGATTCCCTGCAATGTCGTCTCGGGTTTCTATCACGACCACCTTTTTGTGCCGCCAGACGAGTTGCCGGCGGCGCTTCTGGCCTTGGAGCGGTTGGCCGTGAAAACACCATAAGGGTGTCCCGCCGAATCGAACGGGCGCCTAAAACATCTGCCGCGCCACCACCCGCAGTTGCGTGCCGCTGCCGTCCTTGCCCGGTCGGGTGAGCAGGATCTCGCCCATGGCCGGCGTCTGGCCGGTGAGGGCGGCGATGTTGATGTGGTGCGTCACCAGCACCAGGTTGCGAGGAGCCGACCAGCCTTGCACGGCATCGAGCACGTCGCGCGTCTGTTCGTCGCGATCGTCAGGGCTGAAGAAGGCATTGAGCGGTGGCCACACGGTGTTCTTCTTGAAGGCGAGCATGGCGGTGTCCACGCAGCGGCACCACGCGCTGGATCGCACCTCGTTGATCTTCACGCGTTCGCGCAGGAAGGCCGCGTCCATCTTGCGTGCCTGTTCGCGCCCGGCTTCGCTGAGCAGGCGTTGCGTGCTGCAGTCACCGAGCGTGAAGTTCGGCGGGTCACCCGCGCCGGGCTGGGTCTGCGCGTGGCGCATCAGCAGCACGCAGCCGCCTTCGCGCAGCAAGGTCCAGAAGCCTTTGTCCTGCGACAAAGCAAGGGCCGGCAAAGTGGTCAGCGCGAAAGCGGCGGCTTTGTTGAACTGGCGTCGTTGCATGAGGTTCCTTGGCGCTTCAGTCGCGCACGTCGGCAACAGGGTTGTTGCCGAAGTCGGGCCGATCCAGCCAGGCCAGCACGCGCCTGGCGGCTTCGTCGGGGGCGCTGAGCTGGCCTTGTTGTTTGAGGTCCTGGAAGCGCCCGACGTCGGGGAAGGCCGCCGGGTCGCCCGCGCGCAGTTGCTGTTGCATGTCGGTGTCGATCACGCCCGGGGCCAGGGAGACCAGGCGCGCGCCGTGCGGGCGTTGGGCTTCGTCGAGTGCGCTGCAGCGGGTGAAGTGGTCCATGCCGGCCTTGGCGGCGCAGTAGGGCGCCTGGGCGGCCATGGCGCGCCGGCCCAGGCCGGACGAGATGTTGAGCACCTTGCGCGGCCCGCGCCAGCCGGCGTCCACCCAGGCGCCCGTGGCGCGCAGGAAGGCGGCGGTGAGTTGCATCGGCGCCTCCAGGCCCACGCGCAGGGCGTTGGCGAGTTCGTCGGGTGGGCACGCATCGAGCGGGCCGATGCGCGGGATCACGCCGGCGTTGTTGATCAGGGTGGCGCTGGCGAAGCCGGCGGCGCCTTGTTCCTGCAGCCAGTCTTCCAGGCGCTGGGCGGCGCCGGTGGTGTCGGCGAGGTCCTGCGTCCATTGGGTCAGGGTGGCGTCGAGCCGGTGGGCTTCGTCGGCCAGTCGGGTGTTGACGTGGCGCGAGAGGCAGAGCAGGTGACCGTCGGGGCGCAGCGATTGCAGGGCCATGGCGAGGCCCATGCCGCGTGAGCCGCCGGTGAGGATGGTGAGGTGGAGGAGGGTGGTCATGGTGAGGGCGTCAGAAAGGGCTGGTGCTGTGGAAGTCCATGGTCGCCCCGTGTTGCGGGTGCGGCAGCGAAAGCTGGTGGGCGTGCAGCAGCAAGCGGGGCGCGCGGGCCTGTTGTTCGGGGGTGGCGTACAGCATGTCGCCGAGTATGGGGTGGCCGATGGCCTGGAGGTGCACGCGCAGCTGGTGGGTGCGCCCGGTGACGGGTTCGAGTTCGAGCCGGGTGGTGTGGTCGTCGGTGGCGGGGCCGGCGAGGCGCCAGCGGGTGACGCTGGGTTTGCCGAGTTCGGCGCTCACGATGCTGCGGGGTCGGTTGGGCCAGTCGATGGTGAGGGGCAGGTCGATGGTGTTCCAGCCGTTGTCGTGCACGGGGTTGTGCAGGGTGCCGGCGACGACGGCGGTGTAGCGTTTGTGGACTTGCCGTTGTTCAAAGGCGCGGCTGAGCTGGCGTTGGGCTTCGATGCCTCGGGCCATGACGACGAGGCCAGAGGTGGCCATGTCGAGCCGGTGGACCACCAGGGCGTCGGGCCATCTTGCCTGAGCCCTGGCGCTGAGGCAGTCCTGCTTGTCGGGGCCCCTTCCGGGGACTGCCAGCAGGCCTGCGGGTTTGTCTAGGACGATCATCTGGTCGTCTTCGTGGATGGTGTTTAGGGTGCTCACTTGTGGCACCTCGCGGGCGCGTGGGCGCACGGCACTCTGCTCCGCGGGTGTCCCCCGGCGGCTGGTGCCGCCTCCTCCTTTACCCCGCTGCGCAGAGCGCCATGCACCCACGCGCCAGAAGGAATCTGGGCGCGCAGCGTTTCGTTCACCTTTGAGACCCTTGGTGAGCGGAGCCGGCCCCCTCGGTCGCCAAGGGCCGGGCCAGCCGGAGAAAAAGCGCAAGACATCCAGACATTCTCCAGGCAAAGGACAATACGCAGCATGCTGCTGCTGGCCCCCATGGAAGGATTGCTCGACGCCACCCTGCGCGATGTGCTCACGCGCACGGGCGGGATCGACCGTTGCGTGAGTGAATTCATCCGCGTGACCAACACCGTGCTGCCCGAGCGTGCCTTCATCCGCGTGGTGCCCGAGCTGCTCAACGGCGGTTACACCCGCGCCGGCGTGCCCGTGCGCGCCCAGCTGCTGGGCTCGAACCCGACCCTGCTGGCGGAAAACGCCGAACGCCTGGCCGGTCTGGGGCCGCAAGGCATCGACCTGAACTTCGGCTGCCCGGCCAAGACCGTCAACCAGAGTCGGGGTGGCGCCGTGCTGCTGGACGAGCCCGAGCTGGTCGGTCGCATCGTGGCGGCCGTGCGCCGCGCCGTGCCGGCCCACATGCCCGTGTCGGCCAAGATGCGGCTGGGCTACAACGACGACGAACGGGCCGAAGAATGCGCCCACGCCATCGCCGAGGCCGGCGCGGACGAGCTCGTCATCCATGCCCGCACCAAGGCCCACGGCTACCGGCCCCCCGCCTACTGGGACCGCCTGGCCGAGGTGCGCGCCTCGCTGCCCGCCCACCTCCGTCTGCCGGTGATCGCCAACGGCGAAATCTGGACCGTGGCCGACGCCGCCCGCTGCCGCGAGGTCACCGGCTGCGAGCACCTCATGATCGGCCGTGGCATGGTGACCGACCCGGGCCTGGCCCTGGCCATCAAGGGCCTGGGCGGGGTGCCCTGGTCGGTGCTGCCCCCGCTGTTCGAGATCTTCTGGCGGCAGGTGAGCGCCCGCGTGGAGCGCCGCCACCGCTCTGGCCGGCTCAAGCAATGGCTCAATTACCTGCGCAAACGCTACCCCGAGGCCCAGGTGGCGTTCGACGAACTGCGCCTGATCAACGAACCCGAGGCCATCGAGGCCTGGCTGCGGCGGGCTCAGGGCCCGGAAATGCTTACCACAGAGTCGATCCGGGCGCTGCCAGCAGAATTGGCGCAGGCGTGTTAACTTCCGGCCCCGGACCCGAACCACGACGCCTGTATGACCTCTCTCGAACAACGCCTGGACGCCCTCAGCGGAGACCGTCTGCGAGGCATGCGTCGCGGCATTGAAAAGGAAAGCCTGCGCGCCCAGCCCGACGGCAGGCTGGCGCCCACGCCGCACCCGGCCGCCCTGGGCAGTGCGCTCACGCACCCCCACATCACCACCGACTACAGCGAGTCCCAGCTCGAACTCATCACCGGCGTGCATGGCAGCATCGAGGCCTGTCTGGCCGAGCTGACCGAGGTCCACCAGTTCACCGTGCGCAGCCTGCGCGCGCTGGGCGACGAGATGATGTGGGCGTCCAGCATGCCCTGCGGCCTGCCCCCCGACGAGACCATTCCCATCGGCCGCTACGGCTCGTCCAACGTGGGCCGGGCCAAGAGCGTCTACCGCATGGGTCTGGCGCACCGCTATGGCCGGCGCATGCAGACCATCTCGGGCATCCACTACAACTGGTCGCTGCCGGGCGTGGACAACGACGGCTATTTCGCGCTGATCCGCAATTTCCGCCGCCACGCCTTCCTGCTGCTCACCCTGTTCGGCGCTTCGCCCGCGCTGTGTTCCACCTTCGTCGAAGGCCGGGAACACGAACTGCAGAAGCTGGGCGACACCGGCACGCTGTACATGCCCCATGGCACCTCGCTGCGCATGGGCCGCCTGGGCTACCAGAGCGAGGCGCAGGCCACGCTGGCGGTGAGCTACAACGGCCTGGAAGGCTATGCCGCCTCGCTGCACGACGCGCTCACGCGGCCCTGGCCCGCCTATGAGGCTGTCGGCATCCGCAACCCGGGGGGCGACTACAACCAGCTCGCCACCACGCTGCTGCAGATCGAGAACGAGTTCTACGGCACCATCCGCCCCAAGCGCGTGATCTACCCCGGCGAGCGCCCGCTGCATGCATTGCGCGAGCGCGGGGTCGAGTACATCGAGGTCCGCTTGATGGACCTCAACCCCTTCGAGCCCATCGGGATTGGCGCGCCCACGCTGCGTTTTCTCGACGTGTTTTTGCTGCACTGCCTGTTGTCGGACAGCCCGCCCGACACGCCGGCCGAGATCCGCGAGCTCGCGCACAACCAGCACCTGACCGCCGCGCGCGGCCGCGAACCCGGCCTGAACCTGATGCGCAATGGCCAGAGCGTGCCGCTGATGCAGTGGGGCGCGGAGATCCTGGCGCAGCTCGTGCCGATCGCCGCGATGCTGGACGAGGCCCAGGGCGGCAACGAGCACGCCCTGGCCGTGGCCCTGGCGCAAGGCCACCTGCAGGACCCCGACAAGCTGCCTTCGGCCCGCGTGCTGCAGGCCATGCACAAGCACCATGGCGATTCCTTCGTCGCGTTTGCACGCGCACAGTCGCGCGTGACGCACCAGCACCTGGCGGGCCTGCCCTGGGCCAGCGAGCAGCAGGCGAAGTACGAGGCGATGGCCACCAAGTCGGTGGAGGACCAGCGCGCCATCGAGGCAGCCGACTCCATGCCGTTCGAGGTCTACCGGCAGGAATACGTCTCGCCCGCCCGGCTGGGCCGTCCGCAGGCGCAGGCCACTTCCCTCGCGGCCTGACGCCGGGTCTGTAAATCCCGCCTGGCGGGATGGGCAATCGGCTGCCCTGTGCCGATAGGGACCTATGCTGGCCGTTTTTTTGCCGGAGATGTCCATGCCCCGTCTGACCGCCGCCGATTTTGATCAGGAACTGCTGATCCTGTTTGACGCCTATGTGCATGGCGACATCGACCGCCGCGCCTTCCTGGACCGCGCGTCGAAGTTCGCGGTGGGCGGCATGACGGCGGCGGGCCTGCTGGCCGCCCTCAGCCCGAACTTCGCGGCCGCCCAGGTGGTGCCGGTGAACGACCCGCGCGTCAAGACCGAGACGGTGAGCGTGCCCTCACCGATGGGCCACGGCACCATCAAGGCCTATGTGGCCAAGCCGGTGGCGCCGCCGGCTGGTGGTCGCCTGCCGGCCGTGCTGGTGGTGCATGAGAACCGGGGCCTGAACCCGCACATCGAGGACATCGCGCGCCGCCTGGCGCTCGACGGCTACCTGGCCTTCGCGCCCGATGCGCTCACGCCGTTGGGGGGATACCCGGGCGACGAGGACAAGGCGCGAGCCCTGTTCGCCCAGCTCGACCAGGCCAAGACGAAACAGGATTTCCTGGCCTCGGCCGCCACGCTCAAGGCGCGGCCGGACGGCAACGGGCGCATCGGCGTGGTGGGGTTCTGCTACGGCGGCGGCGTGGCCCACACGCTGGCCACCGAGCTGCCAGACCTCGCCGCGGCCGTGCCGTACTACGGCAACCACCCGCCGGCGGAGGCAGCGGGCAGGGTGAAGGCGCCGCTGCTGATCCATTTCGCGGGGGTGGACGAGCGCATCAACGCGGCCTGGCCGGCCTACGAGGCGGCGCTCAAGGGGGCGGGTGTGCGCTATGCCGCGCACCAGTACCCGGGCACCCAGCACGGCTTCAACAACGACACCACGCCGCGCTTCGACGCCGCCGCGGCCAAGCTTTCCTGGGACCGCACGCTGGCGTTCTTCAGGCAGCACTTGGTGTCGTGAGCCGTTCGCCGCCGGCTGACGGAGCGCTTTCCGCGAACGCATGGCCGCCAAGGGCCCGTGCCGTGATCACATGGGACGCCGCAGCCTGCCCATTCACATCGAGCAGGAACTCCGAGGTGACGACCCGCGCGCCGCAGAAATCGAAGATGCCGTGGTCGATCTGGGTGCGCATCGCCTTGTCGTAGCCGTGCCGCGCATAGGTGCCGCCGTCCGCGCCGCCGATGCCGATGAGGTGGACCGCGAGGCGGCCCAGCCGCTTGCCCAGCGTGCCGTCGGGCGCTTCGTCGTAGGCCCATCCATTGGCGAACACGCGATCGATCCAGCCTTTGAGCTGGCCCGGGAACGACCACCAGTAGACGGGATAGACGAGCACGAGCGCGTCGGCCCGGTCGATGCGCGCCTGCTCGCGCACGATGTCCGATGGCAAGGGCTGCTGGAGAAAGTAGGCGCTTCGGTCGGCCTGATTGAAGGCCGGGTCGAAGCCTTCCGCGGCGATGTCGGCGATCTCGGTGGTGTGGTCGCCGGCGGCCGAAACGCCCTCGGCAAACGAGCGCGCGACGGCGTGCGTGAGGGACTGGGCATCGGGATGGCTGACGACGATAAGGGCGTGCATGGTGGTTCCTTGGAGGTTTGGATGTAAACTACCTTTGGTAATCTACTGTTTGTAGGTTACCTTTGGTAGGTTAAAGATGTCAAGCGACCCGACGAAACCGGCTGTGCAGGCCACCCCAAAGAAGCGCCTTCCCAAGGAGGACCGCAACCGCCAGCTCATGGAGGTCGCGTGGTCCATCGTGCGCAGCGAAGGCACCGATGCACTCACACTGGGCTACCTGGCGGAGCGCGCGGGGGTGACGAAGCCCGTGGTGTACGACCACTTCGGCACGCGCACCGGCCTGCTCAGCGTCCTGTACGAGGAATACGACAACCGGCAGCACGCGCTGATGGACGAGGCCCTGCGGGCATCGGGCAAGTCGCTCCTGGCCGTGGCGAAGGTGATCGCCACCACCTATGTCAACTGCGTCATGGCGATGGGCCGCGAGATGCCCGGTGTCAGCGCGGCGCTGGCGGGCTCACCCGAGCTCGACGCCCTGAAAAAGAAGCTGGAGGCCGCCTTCGAGGCGAAGTGCCAGGCCGCGCTGCAGCCGTTTGCGAAGCAGCCCATCGGGCCGGCGGGCATGCGCGCGATGCTGGGCACGGCGCAGGCCGTGTCGTTCGCGGCGGCCGCGGGTGAACTCGATCCGGTGGATGCCGAGAACGAGATTTACGACGCCGTCGTGCGGATCGCGCGCAGGGCGTGACGCCCGCCCGCTGAGAGCGGTGCAGGCCGGATCAGGCCTCGCCGCCGAAACGCTTGATCAGGTTGGCGATGTACTTTTCGACCAGCTTCTCGAACTCGCCCTCGACCACCGGGGCCACCACCATCTTCATCAGGCCGGGCAGCGGCACCTCGATCTCGCCCTGGATGGACAGCGTGAGGCCGGTGGATTTCTTGTTGTCCACGATCTTCCAGTTGCCTCCCACCAGGGCGTTGCCCACGCCCTTAACGGGGGTCCATTTCACGGTGCCGCGCGCCTGGTCGCTCACGTATTTGCTGGCGTACACGGTCTGGATGTTCACCTGCGCCGTGCCGACCTTCTCCATTTCCCACTGGTAGACACCGCCGCCCAGGTCGGTGAGCTTTTCCACTTTCGGGAAGTGGCCGACCGACTCGGGCACATCGGAGAGCACCTCGAACACCTCGGCGGCCTTGGCCTTGACGTCGAATTCGTAGCCCAGATCGATCTTCACGGTGATGCTCATGAGGCGCCTCTGCGGGGGTTGGATTGAGGCCGATTGTAGGGACGGCCCACGCGCGCGGCCCCCGGGAGTTACACCAAGGCACAATCCCTGCAGCACCCCCGCCACACCCCCGTTTCCGCAGAGAGATTTCCCCCGATGAGCATTCAGTGGTTTCCCGGGCACATGCACCTCACGCGCAAGGCCATCACCGAGCGCGTGAAGGACATCGACGTCGTCATCGAGATGCTCGACGCGCGCCTGCCCGGCTCCAGCGCCAACCCGCTGCTGGCCGAACTTACCTCGGCCAAGCCCACGCTCAAGGTGGTCAACAAGCAGGACATGGCCGACCCCGAGCGCACCGCGCTCTGGCTGGCGCACTACAACGCCCAGCCGAACACCCGCGCGATCCCGCTGGACGCCAGCGTCACGGCGCCGGCGCGCGCCATCATCGCGTCCTGCCGCGAGCTGGCGCCCAACCGGGGCGGCATGGTCAAGCCCATGCGGGTGCTGATCTGCGGCATTCCCAACGTGGGCAAGTCCACGCTGATCAACACCTTCATGGGCAAGCGTGCTGCCAAGACCGGCGACGAAGCCGGCATCACCCGCACCGAGCAGCGCATCGCCCTGGCCGACGACTTCTACCTGTTCGACACGCCCGGCATGCTCTGGCCGCGCATCGTGGTGCCCGAAAGTGGCTTCAACCTCGCCGCCAGCGGCGCGGTGGGGCGCAATGCCTACGACGACCAGGAAGTGGCGCTGGAGCTGCTCAACAAACTCAAGCTGTCTTACGCGCCGCTGCTGGAAGCGCGCTACAAGCTGGGCCTCGCGCCCGAGGCCATCGCGGCCCTGCCGGACGAAGAGGTGCTGGAGGCCATCGGCCGCAAGCGCGGGGCTTTGGCCGGTGGCGGTGCGGTGAACTGGCAGAAGTCGGCCGAGCTCGTGATTGCCGACTTCCGCAGCGGCGTCCTGGGGCGCATCACACTGGAGACGCCCGAAGAGTTCGTGCGCTGGCTGCGGGCGGGGCAGAAGGCGGACGCCGAACGCCAGGGTCGCAAGAAGGAGCGCGCGGCCAAGCCGCGCAAGCCCGACCGCCGCTGAACGGGCCTTGACGCGGGTCAAGGCACCGGCACCCGCTCGGTGCGAGCATGGGCTCATTCCTTCAGGAGCCCGCCATGACCGACCCTCGCCGCATTCTGCTGATCGAAGGCCATCCCGATGCCACCGGCCAACACCTTAACCGCCTGCTGGTGGAGGCCTATGCCGAGGGCGCCAGCGCGGCTGGGCACGAGGTGCGCCGCGTGGCGGTGGGGGCGCTGGACTTTCCCATCCTGCGCAACGCGCACGACTGGCAGCACGGCAGCGTGCCGCCAGGGCTGCAGGCCTCGCAGGAGCACATCCTCTGGGCTCAGCACATGGTGCTGTTCTTTCCGCTCTGGCTGGGCGAGATGCCGGCGCTGCTCAAGGCCTGGCTGGAGCAGGTGGCACGGCCGGGCTTTGCGGTCGGCCCGGAAGGGCCGAAGGAGTTCGGTCGCAAGCCCCTGAGCGGCCGTTCGGCGCGGGTGGTGGTGACCATGGGCATGCCGGCATTGGCCTACCGCTGGTACTTCCGCGCGCACAGCCTGAAGGCGCTGGAGCGCAACATTCTGGGGTTCATCGGCTTCGCGCCGATTCACGAAACGCTGGTGGGCTCCGTCGAGCAGCTGGGAGAGGCCGGTGTGAGCCGCTGGCAGGCCAAGCTGCGCCGGCTGGGCCGCACAGCGGCCTGAGGCTCAGGCCTCGACCTTCACGCCTTTCCAGAACGCCACGCGGCCCTTGACCATCTCGGCCTCGGGCTTGGGGTCGGCGTAATACCAGGCGGCATCGGTGTTGAGTTCACCGTTCACCAGCAGCGAGTAGTAACTCGCCTGGCCTTTCCACGCGCAGGTGGTGCGGTGGTTGCTGAAGGTGACGTGGTCGCGGTTGAGCGCGCTCTCCGGGAAGTAGTGGTTGCCTTCCACGACCACGGTGTCGTCGCTCTCGGCGATGGTCACGCCGTTCCACGTCGCCTTCATGCGGCGGTGCTCACTTGTTCTTTTCCTTGCCACGCGGCATCACGGCCGTGACGGGGGCCACCGGCCGGTCGGAAGTCCCCGGGCCCTTGGGCGCCGAGGTGTCTTTCTTGGGCTTCTTGGCCATCTTTTCGTTGCGTTGTTCCTTGCCCATGAGGATCTCCATTGGACGCCGCACTGCGCGGCAGATTCGCCGATGGTAAGCGACAAAATGCGCGTTTCAGCTCCCGCAGGCGCCCGGAAATCGCGCCGCCGCGCTCACTGCCCCATGCCGAGGAAGTTGGCCAGGGCTTCGACGCCAAGGGCACCGCTCTGGGTGATCACGGCGCCCGTGCGCTGGTGCTTGGCCACCATGAACGGCACCGAGGTGGCGCCCAGGCGTTCCAGCAGGGCGGTGTTGGCCTTGATGGCGGCCTGCACCTCGTCCGGGATGCTGGCCGAGGCCGACATGCCACCCTGGCCGGCGAGCAGTTGCTGTTCGTGCGCGTTCATGGTTTCCACCGGGTTGGCCGCGGTCATGATGGCCGCGCCTTGCGGGGCGCTCTTGGCGTTCATGATGGCCACGGGCAGCCACACGAATTTCACTTTGCTCTGCAGCGGCACGGACGATTGCCACAGGTGGCCGCAATGGGGGCACTGCGGGTCGAACAGCACGTAGACCGTGTTGGCGCTCATCAGGGCGCCGGCGGTGAAGCCCTTGCCTTGCGCGGCGAGCACGTCGAAGGCCTGGGCCTGGGGGATGGGGCTGGTGTCGGCCGCGGAGGCGCCAGCGGCCGGCGCCGCGCCGGTGGTTTCTTCCTTGGAGCAGGCGGCCAGCGAGAGGGCCAGGGCGGCCATCAGGGGGAGGGTGAAATGACGGAGTTTCATGGCGAAGCGGTCGGTGGTTTTCCTGGACCGCATCATCGCAGAGAAGGCACGCCCCCGGGTGGGCCGGGGGCGGCTTCAGGGCCTCAGTTGTTGAGGATCAGGTTGGCGATCAAGCCGGTGGCGATGGCAACCAGCACGTAGTCGGTGCCGACCTGCACCCACTGGTGGCCGCGCGGCGGGGCGTACAGGCGGTGCTGGCTCGGGTGCACCACCACGTACTGGCGGTTGCGGTACTCGTAGGGGATGTAGCCGCCGCGGCGGAACTCGGGGCCGCGTGCGTTGTAGTAGTAGTGGTGGTAGTGCCGCTGGTTGCGGGACTCGCGGTAGTCGCGCCGATCGTCACGGCGGTCGTGGCGGAAATCGCGGCGGTCATCGCGGCGGTCATCGCGGCGGTCCTGACGGTAGTCCCGGCGGTCATCGCGCCGGTCGTCGCGGCGGTCATCCACGCGCTGCATGTGGCTGGGCTCGAATCGCGCACCTTGCGCGAAGGACAGCGAGCTCGCGCCGAGCGTGGCTGCGGCCAGGGCGTAAACAACAAGGTGTCGGGATTTCATGGAGGTTTCTCCTTGGGGTTGGTGAGGCTCCATCGTGTCCGGCGCATGTGAACGCTTGGTAAAGGCCGCGCGCCGACCGTGCAAAGTTCTGTACCGGCTTGTGCGGGCCTCACGGCCTCGCCGCTCCGCCTTTCATGGCGGCCTGGGCATGCAGTTTGGCCGCGATGTACTCACCATGGGTCACGTGCAGCAAACCTGCCACCTTGCTGATGACGTGGTGCTCGTGCGCGTCCAGGTGGTGATCCGCGAAAGCCACTTCCCACATGGCCTCCACCACGCGGATTTTCTGCTCCTGCGTGAAGCGCTCGTTCATCAGCGCGGTGAAGCGCTGGTAGTCGTAGGCCGTGCGCGCGGTTTCGTGAGCAAGCTCCAGGAGGCGCTGCAGTTCGTCGTCGCTCAGCGCGAACTTGCGCCGCAAGGCCGTCAGCACCGCGTCGCGCTCGCTGTCCTGCAAGGCTGGCTCGGCGCGCATCACCTCCACCAGCAGCACGGCGGTCGAGAGTTGAAGTGTGTGTTCCTGGTCGGCGGGTGCCTGGGCACCGGCGGGCGCCGTGAGGCTGGCGGTGAGGGAGTCGAACAGGTCTTTGAGGTTTCTGAGCATGGCGGGTGGAGTGCCGGCCGGGGCTCAGGGTTCCCGGCGCCAGACCAGCAGCAGGTTGTTGGCGGGCATGGCATGGCGTTCGTCGAGCACGAGGCCGGCGCGCCGGGCCTCCTGCTCCACGTCCTCCCGCCGGCGGATGCCCCAGGCGGCGTTCTCGCGCCGCAAGCTTTCGTCGAAGGCCAGGTTGCCGGGCGAGGTGGGCACGCCGTCTTCCAGGTACGGGCCGTAGGTGATCAGCGCGCCGTCGGCGACGAGGTGCCTGGCCGCGCCCTGCATGAGCGCTGCGCAGGTCGCCCAGGGCGCGATGTGCAGCATGTTGGCGCAATAGATCCCGTCGAAGGGCTCGGGGCCCACCGGCCAGCCGGGTTCCAGCACATCCAGCTGCAGCGGTGCGAGCACATGGGCCGTGCCCGTGTCGGCCGCCCAGGCGCGGATGGAGGGCAGGGCATCGGCCTGGAAGTCCGTGGGCTGCCAGCGCCAGCCCGGCATGGCGGCGGCGAACCAGGCGGCGTGCTGGCCCGTGCCGGAGGCGATCTCCAGCACGCGTGCCTGCACCGGGAGCACCTGGCGCAGCACGTCCAGGATGGGTCGCTTGTTGCGTTCGGCAGCGGGGCTCAGCCGCAGGATGTTGGCGCTCATGCCGCCATTGTCCGGCACGCACGGTGCCGCACAGAGAGGTCGCTCAGCGCAGGGGGGCTGGTTCGGTCACTGCCCCAGGTCCGCTGTCGCGGGGCGCCGTGCTGGCCGTGGCCAGTGCCTGGCGTTCGGCTTCGTTGAGCACGTCGGTGGGCGTGGCGCTGGCCGGGTCCACCGTGACCACGCCGAGGCCGATGCGCGGGCGAAATGGCAGGCGCTTGCGCTGCTCGTCGAACACGGTCATGGGGGTGGATGCCATCAAGGCCATGCGCGCGGCCGTGGCGCGCACCGGGGGCTGGTGCGGGTCCATCGTGAGCACCACCACGAAACACCTCGGGTGGTACAGGCCTACCACGCAGCGGAACCCCGCCGCGCGGCGGATGCGCGCCGCCACCGTGGACAGGATCTGGTGCTCCGCGCCGGGGCCCGCCGGCTCGGCGAGCTCGTAGAGGTTGCTGACATACAGGCACAGCACGGCCGTTTCGCATTCCAGGCGCGCGGCGCGCCAGAGCGCGTGTTCGACGTCGGCGATCAGCGCCGAGCCGGTGGACAGGCCGGTGGCCGGGTCCGTGCTGTTCGACAGGCGCGAGAGGCGTGCGATCTCGCGGTTGTGCCGGTTGCGCATCAGGCCCAGCACCGAAGCCATGAGGAAGAACACCAGCGTGATCACCGCGGTGAACAGCTGGGAGCCCGTGCCCAGGCCGGCTACGTTCAGGCCGTGCAGGTAGTGGCCGATCGTCGTGGCACCCAGACAGCCGAGCGCCACCGCCATCCAGCGGGCGAGCGGGTCGCCCCGCCGGGCGGCGCGCACGGCAGCCAGCAGCGCCAGCAGCACGGGCACCATGTTCACCGCCGCCGTGGCGATCAGCAATTCTCGAAAACTGTGGTGTTCGATCTGGCTGGCCAGCACCACCAGGATGACGGTGGCCGACACCAGCAGGGCACCGCCGAACGCCGTGAGGCGGTGTACCTGGCCGTCCTCGCGGGCGCCGCCCAGCCAGGTGCCCACGTAGTACAGGCCCATGGCCCCGGCCGCCGGCCCCAGGCCCGCCTTGAGCACCATCAGCAGCCGTTCGGGCAGATCGGGAAAGAACACCTCGGGCAGGCCCGTCATCACCACGCAGCTCGCGCCGGTGATCGTCACGAACAGCAGGTTGCGAAGGGCGCCGATGCTGCGGCCGCTGAACACATCGGCCAACGCCAGTGCCGCGAGGGTGCACAAGCCACCGAGCATGGCAGACCAGATCGCGATTTCGGCAATGGACATCCCAGGATTATCGGGAGTCGACCGGCCGGGCGGCGCCCCATACCGTCAAGTTTGTCACGCGCCGCCTGCTTGATTGCGCGTCAGGGGTGGCATGGCTACCGGCCTGAGGCCGATGTGCGCTGCGGCTGCCCTTGAAAGGGCTCCTTGTGCCGGGGCCTGGACTTGAGCCGGGGCATCGGTTCCAGAAAAGTCGAGTGCTGGCGCAGCAACATGTCCGCTTCGGCCTGGGCGCGGCGCCTGGACAGCACGTGCAGCACCAGCAAGCCGGCGCCCATGCCCAGCGCCATCCATGCCGGGGCGAGCAAGGCTTTGGCCGCGTACTTGAGCGATGGCTCGGTCGCCATCGCCAGGGACACCATCCACAGGGTGGCACCCGCCAGCAGCGCGCCGACGCCATTGAACAGCAGGGGCTGGGTGCGGCGCCGGTGGGCTCGGCGCCGCCCGGATTTGGTCTTGGAACTGGTGGTCTTGGTCATGAGGAATCCCTGTCATCATGTGCCAAACACCGCCCACGGGCCGCCGCAGGGCGACAAACGGGGCCATGGCCGGCTGGCCGTGACATGGCATGCCCCGGGCGGTCGCGGGAGTAAGAAAAATCCCTGCCTGCGCGCTTGCGCCTACAGTCCTCCCATGACGTTTGTGCCTCCCCTTGCCCCGCCGCCCGTCCCCGGCCATGCCGTCTCGCGCCTGCGCACCGCGCGCCTGGCCGTCAGCGCCAAGCCCTTCGTCGCCCGGGGATCGGGCTCGGGGCGTTGCGCCGGTTGCCGGCTGACCGCCAGCCATTGCCTGTGCGCATGGCGACCGCAGACGCCCACGCGCGCCGGGGTGTGCCTCGTCATGGGCGACATCGAAGCCCTCAAACCCAGCAACACCGGCTGGCTGGTGGCCGACGTGGTGGCCGATACCTGGGCCTTCGGCTGGTCCCGCACCGAGGTGGACCCGGGCCTGCTCGCGCTGCTCGCCGACCCGCAGTGGCAGCCCTACCTGGTGTTTCCGGGCGAGTTCGCACCGCCCGAGCGCGTGGTGACCGACCTGACCCCGCCCGCCGTGGGGCAAGCGCCAGTGGCCGACAGAAAGCCGTTGTTCGTGTTGCTCGACGGCACCTGGTCCGAAGCGCGCAAGATGTTCCGCAAGAGCCCCTACCTCGACCACCTGCCCGTGCTCAGCCTGGAGCCGGAACAGGTGGTGTCCAACTACCGCCTGAGGCGCTCGTCCCGCGAGAGCCATTTCTGCACCTCCGAAGTGGCCGCGCTCTGCCTGGCTCTGGCCGGAGAACGCCATGCCGCCGAAACATTGGCCGCCTGGCTCGACGTGTTCACCGCGCACTACCTCAGCATCAAGCGCGGCCTGCCGCTGGACCTCGCTTCCGAAGCGCACCTGCGGCTGCTGGCCCTGCGTGCGGTAGATTGACGCGATGCAGAAAAAGGTCTTGCTCACCGGTTTCGACGCCTTCGGTGGCGCGTCGATCAACCCCAGCTGGTTGGCCGTGCAGGCGCTGGAGGGCCGCAAGGTGCTCGGGCACACCGTGGTGGCGGCGCAATTGCCCACCGTGTTCGACGCCTCGCTGCGCGAACTGGACGCGCTGCTGCGGCAGCACCGGCCCGCCCTGGTCCTGTGCGTGGGGCAGGCGGGCGGGCGCAAGCTGATGTCGCTGGAGCGCGTGGCCATCAATGTGAACGATGCGCCCCTGGCCGACAACGCGGGCGCACAGCCGGTGGACACCCCGGTGGTGCGGGACCGCGATGCGCCGGTCGCCTATTTCACCAGCCTGCCCATCAAGGCCATGCTGTCCGCCTTGCACGAGGCAGGGGTGGGCGCCGAGGTCTCACAGACCGCTGGCACCTTTGTCTGCAACCACGTGTTCTATGGATTGATGCGCACCCTGGCCACGGTGCCCGAACTTCGGCACACACGGGGCGGCTTCGTGCATGTGCCATGGCTGCCGGAGCAGGGCACGCCGAACATGGCGCTCGACGACATCGTGCGCGGGCTGCGGGTGGCGGTGCGCAGCGCGCTGCAGGTGAGCAAGGACACCGCGGTGGGCGCCGGCACCACCCACTGAGCCGGTTCAAGCCTGCCAGACCCCGAAGCCGGCCGAGCGCAGGTCGATGCCGATCTCGATTTCCTTTTCCACCGCGGCGTCGTACCGCATGGGGTTGAAGGCTTCGTAAAGGTCGGGCAGAAGGCGCAACCCGTACTTGAAGACGTAGGCATTGGCCTGGATGCCGGCCTTGTGCTTGTCGAAGCGCACGTCCGGGTCGAGGCCGGTCATGCCGACATAGACGCAGGGTTTGCCTTCGATGTAGCCCGGGTTGTTCTTGCGGAATTTGCTTTCGTTCAGCACGTCCTTGGAGAGCTCGATCACGTAGACGTGGTGGTGGGGGCGGGCCATGGTGCGAAGGATTGTGCCTTTCAATGCATCGATTCAACCAGCTGTCGATGTCGTTGGCACGACGTCGAATTATTCCGGCAGCGGTATTTGAATTTATGCTGTATTCGGGCAAGGCGCATTGAATGCGCAATAAAAATCAAATGGAGGCTTGCGGAAAGATGGCTACCCTGATTCCTTCACTCGGCAGTTGCGTGTCGCGCATGACCGCTGGCGAACGTCGCATCGCTGAGCGTCTCGAGCAGAAACTCGATGACGACTATTTGCTCTGGTACGACGTGCCGGTGGGCCCTCGTTACTCACACCCCGATTTTGTCGTGATGCATCCACGCCGCGGCGTCTTGGTGTTGGAGGTGAAGGATTTCCGGCTCACAACCCTGATCCAGGTCAACAAGCAGTCCTGGGAAATTCATGGCGACATGGGCCCCAAGACCGTGCCCAATCCGTTGGAGCAGGCAAGGCAGTATGCGCATCAGGTGGTGAACGCGTTGGAGCGGGATGCGCAATTGGTGCAGCCCGAAGGGCCTTACCAAGGAAAACTGGCATTTCCCTGGAGTTATGGCGTGGTGTTGCCTAACATCACACGCAAACAATTTGAACAGGCCCAACTTGACCAGGCCATCGAATCGCACCGCGTGATTTGCCAGGACGAAATGGTCGAGTCCGCGTCACCCGAAGAACTGCAGAGCCGTTTGTGGGGCATGTTTCCGTTCATGATGCGTGGCGTCATGTCGCTGCCGCAACTGGATCGCGTGCGGTGGATCCTTTTTCCCGAAGTGCGAGTGCCCGATCAGGGTGGGTTGTTTGAAGCGGACGATGCGTCGGCCGAGCTGCCCAGCATCATGCGGGTGATGGACCTGCAGCAGGAACAACTGGCGCGCAGCCTGGGTGACGGGCATCGCGTGATCCATGGCGTGGCAGGCTCGGGCAAGACCATGTTGCTGGGCTACAGAGCAGAGCATCTTGCCAAAGCGCAGACCGCCCGCACCAAGCCCATTCTCGTGCTTTGCTACAACGAGCCACTCGCAAGGCAACTCGCGCGGGTCATGGATGGCAAGAACCTCTCGGCGCATGTGCATGCGGTGCACTTTCACAAATGGTGCCGCAGCCAGCTGGTGGCTTACGGGCAGCCTTTGCCTGCCGACAACCTGCCGACCGATGTGAAGATGGCCGCGATGGTTCAAGGCGTGATCGATGGCGTGGACCGAAAGCAGATTCCAAGCGGGCAGTACCAGGCTGTGCTGATCGACGAAGGTCATGACTTCGCACCCGAATGGCTCAAACTCATCACCCAGATGGTGGACCCGACGACCAACAGCCTGCTGGTGCTGTATGACGACGCGCAGAGCATCTACGAACGCAGCCGAAGCAAGCAGTTCAGCTTCAAGAGCGTGGGCATTCAGGCCCAGGGTCGCACCACAATCCTCAAGATCAATTACCGAAACACGCGGCAGATTCTGCAGACGGCCAGTCTCATCGCGGCCGATCTTCTGACCGCGGAAGACAAGGACGATGACGGCGTGCCGCTGCTCAAACCTGTGAGCTGCGGGCGCGACGGCGAAAAGCCGATCGTCATCCGGTTGCCCAATTTGCGCGCCGAAGCTTCCGAAGTGGTGGATCTGCTCAGCGCTGCCCACCGCGAAGGCCATGCTTGGGGAGACATGGCCATCCTCTGTCGCCACTACAGTGAGATGGACACTTGCGCCAGCGTGCTGCAGCAACGCCGGCTACCGCATCAGGTGCGCAAAGGCTCCGGCAGTTTCAACCCCGCCGCAGACACCATCAAGGTGATGACCCTGCATGTGAGCAAGGGGCTTGAGTTTCCTGTGGTGGCGCTGGTGGGGGTGGGCAATATGCCGGCCAGGGATCAGGATGAGCGCGATGAGGCGCGGCTGTTTTATGTGGGGGCCACGCGCGCCACGCATAGATTGATCGTGGGGGTGGGCGGGCAAGGCCAGTTTGGCCGGCGGCTGGCGGCTTATTGACTTTGCGTCGGGGGCTGGTGACGAATCTGTTGGCGCAGATTCTCTCAAAGCCACACAGACCCCGGCCCAGGGCTGGTCTCAATCATGTACTCCGGCGAGCCGCCCAACAGGAACGCGCCCAGCACGAAGCTCAGCACCGCCATGAACAGGCTGGCCCAGAACGCGGTCCAGAAGCCGCTGATCTTGAACCCTTCCACCAGCTTCGCCACCAGCAACAGCATGAGTGCATTGATCACCAGCAGGAACAGGCCGAAGGTGAGCACGGTGAGGGGCAGGGTGAGGAACACCAGCAACGGCCGCACGATCGCGTTGGCCAGGCCCAGCAGCAGGGCCGACACCACGAGTGAGGACGTGCTGCTGAACTGGATGCCCTTGAACACATGGCTCGCCACCCAGAGCGCGAACCCTGTGATGGCCCAGTGCAGCAGGAAAGGCGTGAGGTTGGTGAGCATGGTGGGAAGGTCCCTCGGTTTTTATTTGCCCCAGGAGTCTTTCAACCCCGTCACCCGGTTGAACACCGGCTTGCCCGCCACGTGGTCCTTGCGGTCCGCCACGAAGTAGCCGTGCCGCTCGAACTGGAACTTGTCGTCGGGCTTGGCCTGGGCCAGTGAAGGCTCCACGTAGGCGGTCACCACCTTCAGGCTGTTCGGGTTCAGGGCTTCGATGAAGTCCTTGCCGCCGGCGTCGGGCTGGGCGTCGAGGAACAGGCGGTCGTAGAGCCGCACTTCGGCCTGCACGCCGTCGGCCACGCTCACCCAGGTGATGGCGGCCTTGGCCTTCACGCTGTCCGCGCCCGGCGTGCCGCTCTTGGTGCCGGGGATGACCTTGGCATGCACTTCGGTCACCTTGCCGCCCGCGTCTTTTGCGCAACCGGTGCATTCGATGACGTAGCCGCCCTTGAGGCGCACCACGTTGCCGGGGAACAGGCGCTTGTAGCCCTTGGGCGGCACTTCCTCGAAGTCCTCGCGCTCGATCCACACGGCCTGGCCGATCTTGAACACGCGCGGTGCGGGCTCGGGCTGGCCTTCGGCGATGGCCGAATGGGGCAGGGCGGGCTGGGTGCAGTCTTCGGTGTAGCTGTCGCTGCCGAAAGCCTCGGCCCAGTTGGTGAGCACCAGCTTGACCGGGTCGAGCACCGCCATGCCCCGGTGGGCCTTGTTCTCCAGGTCTTCGCGCAGGCAGCCTTCGAGCGTGCTGTAGTCGATCCAGGAGTCGCTCTTGGTCACGCCGATGCGCTCGGCGAAGAGCTGAATGCTCTCGGGCGTGTAGCCGCGCCGGCGCAGGCCGACGATGGTGGGCATGCGCGGGTCGTCCCAGCCGCTCACCTTGTGGTCGTACACCAGTTGCGCGAGCTTGCGCTTGCTGGTGATCACGTAGGTGAGGTTGAGCCGCGCGAATTCGTACTGGCGCGGCGGCGGGCTCTGCAGCAGGCCGCCGTCGCACAGGCGCGCGAGCAGCCAGTCGTAGAACGGCCGCTGGTCTTCAAACTCCAGCGTGCAGAAGCTGTGGGTGATCTGCTCCAGCGCATCCTCGATGGGGTGCGCGAAGGTGTACATGGGGTAGATGCACCAGGTGTCGCCCGTGTTGTGGTGCGTGGCGCGGCGGATGCGGTAGATCGCCGGGTCGCGCAGGTTGATGTTGGGGCTGGCCATGTCGATCTTGGCGCGCAGCACCATGCTGCCGTCCTCGTGCAGGCCGTCGCGCATTTCGCGCAAGCGCTTCAGGTTCTCGGCGGGCGTGCGGCCGCGGTACGGGCTGTCCACGCCGGGCTTGCCGAAGTCACCCCGGTTCAGGCGCATCTGCTCGGTGGTCTGCTCGTCCACGTAGGCGTGGCCGGCCTCCACCAGGTACTCGGCTGCGCGGTACATGAAGTCGAAGTAGTCGCTGGCCTGGTACAGGTGCTGCTGGCCGTTGGCTTCCCAGTTGAAGCCCAGCCACTTCACGGCATCGATGATGCTGTTGACGTACTCGGTGTCTTCCTTCTCCGGGTTGGTGTCGTCAAAGCGCATGTGGCACACGCCGCCATAGTCGCGCGCCAGGCCGAAGTTCAGGCAGATGCTCTTGGCGTGGCCGACGTGCAGGTAGCCGTTGGGTTCCGGGGGGAAGCGGGTGCGGATCCTGGCCGGGTCGGGCTGGCCCTGGGCGTGGTGCGCGGCGTCGCCGGGGCTGCCGGCCCAGCGGCGGCCCTGGTAGGTGCCTTTGTCCAGATCGCTCTCGATGATCTGGCGCAGGAAGTTGCTGACCTTGTGTTCGCCGTCGGCGGCCGCGGCGGGGGTGCCGGTTTTGTTGCTGGGGTGGGTGGAGCTCATGCGCCATTCTATTGATCCGGCCCGGGACGCACCGGGCCGGGCCCAGTGCTACTTTGGTTCCATTGCAGCGGATTCCGGTATCGTGGCTGTTCCCGGACGAGGAAGAGGAAGCCCGAGATGAACAACGACAACCCCGACACCATGCCCACCGACGAGCCGACCCGGTGGGAAATCACGCAGACGGAGGACGTGTTCCTGCCGTCCGTGCGCGTGCAATTGGGCTGGCGCGACGTGGAGGCGGCGGTGGAGAGCGGCGCCATCCAGCCGACCGAGGCGCACGCGCTCTGGGCGTCGTGGGCTTCGCCGGGGAGCCCGCTGCGGGTGGTGGCAGGGGCTTCGGCGCCGGTGTCGGCGGTGCCCACGGCGGCCGAGCTCGAACAGGAAGACCTGGCCGCCGGCGCGAGCGCGGCGCCCGCTCAGGCCCCGCGGCCCGCGCTGGAGCGGGGCCCGGTGTTCAGCTTCACCAACACCCTGTATTACTTCGGCGGCATGCTGGCCATCGGCGCCATGACGCTCTTCATGACGCTGGGCTGGGAGCTGTTCGGTGCCTGGGGTGTGTTTGCGCTGGCGGTGGGCTACCTCACAGGCGCGCTGCTGGTGGCCGGCAACCTGCTGGAAAAAGGCCTGCGCACGCCAGCGGGCGTGCTGGCCACGCTGGCCGTGTGCCTGGTGCCGCTGGCGGTGTGGGCGTTCCAGTCGGGCATCGGGTTGTGGCCCGATGGCGGGCGCGACGCCTACCGCGACTACCACCGCTACATCGACTGGCGCTGGCTCACGATGGAGTTCGCCACGCTGGCCGCCGCCGTGGTGCTGCTGTACCGCTACAAGCTGCCCTTCATGGTGATGCCGGTGGCGGTGACGCTCTGGTACCTCAACATGGACGTGGCGCACATGCTGATGCAGAAGGACGGTTTCGACTGGGAATTCACGCGCGACGTGTCGCTGGTGTTCGGCCTGGCCACCTGCGCCATCGCGGTGTGGGTGGACCTGCGCACGCGCACCGCCGAGAACGCGCAAGACCGGCAGGACTTCGCCTTCTGGCTTTACCTGTTCGGCGCCATCATGTTCTGGGGCGGTCTCAGCCTGCGCGACAGCGACTCGGAACTCAGCAAGTTCCTGTACGGCTTGCTCAACGTGTTCCTGGTGTTCCTGGGCGCAGCCATCGGGCGGCGCGTGTTCACCGTGCTGGGGGCTCTCGGCGTGGCCTGCTACCTGGGTTACCTGGCCTACCGGGTGTTCGAGGACAGCCTGCTGTTCCCGTTCGCGCTCACGCTGCTGGGCCTGGGCGTGGTGGCGCTGGGCATCTGGTGGCAGCGGCACGAGGCCGCCATCCACGCCCGGCTGGCGGGCTGGTTGCCAGCGGCGCTGCGGCCGCTGGCGTCCGGTGCCTGACGGCGGTCAGTACGTCAGGTTGATCTGCATGACTGCGGTGGTGCCACTCGTTTCGTTGCCCACCACCAGCAGCGGCTTGCCGTTGGGCGAGTTCGCGGCCTTGATGATGGTGAGACCCTCTGGACCGCGGTCGCCGGTGACGCCGGTGCGGGTGTTGAGGTAGGTGGCGAACACCGGCGCGGTCGGGCTGGTGACGTCGTACACCATCACACCGCCCACGCGCTCCAGGCCGATGAAGGCATAGGTCTTCTTGCCGAAGTTGGCCACCGCCACGCCTTCGGGTTCCGGGCCCTTGCTGGCGCTTCGGCCGTCGAGATCGTTGTTGTCGTGGCTGGCGTTGAAGTTGACGTTGGGCAGGGCCTTCGTGCGCTGCTCGAAGTCGTCGCCGGAGTCGAAGACGCGGGTGATGTCGGTGCTCCAGATGGAGAAGGACCGGCCACCGAAGCTGTACAGCTCATTGCACTCGCCACCGGCGTTCTTGCCGTCCATGCCGCCGTTGGGCGTGCTCGTGATGCGCAGCCGGCCCAGGTTGCTGTCCAGGATCTGGTTGAGCGCGTCGCTGAACACCGTGGGGTCCAGGCCGAAGGCGCTGCAGTGGGCGCGCACGCGGGTTTCTTCGTTGAAGCCCGGCCAGTCGGCGCGGGCGTCGCCCTCGTTGGCGGTGATCAGCCAGGTCTGGCCGCCGGCCGTGTAGCTGGCGATGGCGTCGGGCAGGTACATGCCCTTCACCGGCACCGGGCCGATCTTGATGAGGGGGCTGCCGCTGTTGGTGTTGGTGCCCCCGTCCTCGTCGCTCACGTCCATGCCCATGCCGGCCAGGCTGTGGTCCTTGAAGCCCAGGGGCTTGATGGACGTCACCGTGCGGGTGGCGATGTCCACCGTGGCGATGGCGTTGTTTTCCTGCAGGGTCACGTAGGCGGTCTTGCTGTCGGCGGAGACCGTGATGTATTCGGGTTCCAGGTCCTGCGACACGGAGGCGCCCGGGCCGTAGATGCGCACACCCGCGGCGCGCAGGCTGGCGATCTGGGCGTCGAAGGCGTTGAAGCCGGCGGTGTGCACGGTGCGGACCAGCGTGCCGGCGGTGGCGTTGGGCGCCAGGCCGGTCACGGCGATCACGCTGACCGAGCCCTCCGGATCGATCGAGCCCGGCAGGCCGTAGCTGTCGGGCTCGCCTTCGTTGGCCACCAGCAGGTGGCTGCCGTCCGGCGTGAAGGTGAGCATGTCGGGCAAGGCCCCCACGGTGTCGGTGCCCAGCACCGCCAGGTCGCTGGCGCGCACCCAGGCGACCAGGCCGTCGGAGGTCTTGGGGTTCGCTTCAATGGCCAGCGCCACAATGCCATTGAACACCGCCACGCTGTTGATGGCGGCGAGGCCGGCGCCGATGCTGCTGGCCGCGATGGATCCGATCAAGGTCGGGGCGGCGGGGTTGCTGAGGTCGAGCACGTCGACCGAGGCCAGGGCGCCGTTGACCACGAAAAGGCGCTTGCTCAAGGGGTCGTAGGCCGTGATTTCGGCGGACGAGAGGCCACCTGCATGCGTGTAACCACCGATCTTCTCCAGGGCGAGGCCCACTGGCGTGGCTTCGACGGACGGCGTGGTCGGTGCCGGGGCGTCGCTGCCGCCGCCGCAGGCGGCGAGCACGGCGGTCATCAGCAGCGAGGCGGTGAACAGACGGGTGGTGGGGGTGCTGGGCAGCAGGGAGCGCATCGGGCGGTCTCGACGTTGTGGTTGAAACCCACGGTTGTAGAAACCGGCCGTGACCTCATCGTGACTTTGGTGTGTCCGTTTCGTGACTTGAGCGGACCCGGCGCGCGCTCACTGCCCGAAGCGCGGCCCGTCTTTCAGGAAATCTTCTTCCGCCGGCGTGCTGGTGCGCCCCAGCACCGCGTTGCGGTAGGGAAAGCGGCCGAACCGGGCCACGATGTCGCGATGCAGGCGGGCGAATTCGAGGTTGCGCTCCAGGGTCTCCCGCAATTCGGGCGCGCAGGTGTCGAGCAGGCGCTGGAAGCGCAGCACGCTTTCGGTCTGCAAGGCAGCGTCTTCCGCGTGCATCAGCGGCATGCTCAGGAACACCATGCCCACGGTGGCGAATTCGGCGTCCATGCCGCTGGCATGTGCCTCCAGAGAAAGCTGCTGGGCCCGCGCATCGCCCGCGAAGGCGCGGGCCTGGCCCCGGTACACGTTGCGCGTGAACTGGTCGAGCAGCAGCACCAGGGCCAGCCGCGTGTCGATGCGCGCCTCCCAGTCCACCAGCCCGCCATCGAGCGCCTGTTCCACCAGGGCACCGAAGCGATCCCGGATGCGCACATCGAGCTCCGAGCCGCCGCCAAACCAGAGTTCGTCGCGTTTGTCCGAACACCAGCCGCGATCCAGGCCGTCGCCGAGCCAGAAGTCGAGCACGTCCTGCGCGGTGGGGGATTTCAGGGTTTTCATGGATGCTTCAATGTAAAGATGGGGCAGGCGTTACGTCTGGCAACGACTTTGACCGAGTATGCGGAACAGGTTAGCCCGGAATTGTCTGTAATACGGCTACAGGGTGCGAAGACCACCCTGCATTGGAGCCCCACATGAACACAACGACCTTCAAAACCCCCTGGAGCCGCACGTCGGCACTGGCCCGCGGACTCACCCTCGCCACCCTGGCTGCCGGCGCCTGGGCCCTGTCGGCCGTGGGCTCTCAGGCCCATGCCCGCAGCGACGTGCATTGGTCCATTGGTGTGAACACCCCGGGCGTGGTCGTGGGCGTGTCGAACGCGCCGCCTGTCTATTACGCACCGCCGCCCGTGTACTACGGACCGCCGCCGGTGTATTACGCACCCCGTCCGATCTATTACGGACCGCCGCCGGTGTACTACGCGCCGCGCCCGGTCTACCGCTCCGGCTGGGGCCCGGCTCCGCGCTGGGACGGCCATCGCCATGGCCACCGTTGGCACGATCGCGGCGACCGGTATGACCGGGACGACCGTCGCCGCTGACCAGCAAGATCAGGCGGCAGAGCCGCGCGCGATGCGCGCGGCCAGCCGCGCCGCCAGCCGGGCGGTGAGGGAATCCCGGTCGAGCAGGGGATTGAGTTCGGCGATGTCGGCCGCGATCACGCGGCCCGATGCCATCACCTGATCGATCAGCCGCTCCACATGGGCCAGCGGCACGCCCAGTGTGGCCGGCGCTGACACCGCCGGGGCCTGCGCCCCGGGCAGCACATCCAGACAGACCGTGAGGTAGACCGAGTCGCACTGCGCCAGGTCGATGGAGAGCGCCTGTTGCGCGTCGTGCACGCCGCCGGCGTCCTGCAGGTGCTCGTCCAGCCAGTAGCGTGCGCCCACCTGCCGCGCCCGGTCGAACAAGGCCCGGGTGTTGGCGAAGCGGCTGACGCCCAGCACCCGGTAGTTGAAGGCTCTTTTGCGCTGGGTGCACCAGTCGTGCATCTGCCGGAAGGGCGTGCCCGAGTTGGCCTGGGCGGCGGTGCGCAGGTCGAAATGCGCATCGAGATTGATCACCAGCAGCCGGTTCGTGTCGGCATTGCGCTTCACGATGCCCTGGAAGGTGCCCCAGGCCATTTCATGGCCCCCGCCAAGCACCAGCGGCAGGCTGTCGCGTGCGATGGCCTGGGCCACCTTGATGCCGAGCTGCCGCTGCGCTTCCTCCAGGTCACCTTCGCGGCAGGTCACATCGCCGGCGTCCCACACGGCGGGCTCGCCGAGCACCGGCAAGTTGCACAGGGCCTGGCGCATCGAGAGCGGCCCGCCCGCCGCGCCGACACGCCCGCCATTGCGGCGCACGCCTTCGTCCACCGCAAAACCGATCAGCGTGACCCCATTCTTCGATCGGGTGGTCACAGGGCGCACGTGCTGGTGCCAGCGGGTGGTGTCGCCGGGTTCCTCGGCGTCCACCCGGCCGGTCCATTCAAAGGGGGGCGGCATGTCCATCCAGGGTCCTTTCCCGACCCGCCACCACCACGCGGTGGCAGGGGTTGCGGCCAAACCAGTAGGCCAGTTCGTTGGGGTGTTCGAGCTGCCAGGCCACGAAGTCGGCGCGCTGGTCGGCGGCGAGCCGGCCCCGGTCGGCCAGGCCCAGGGCGCGCGCGGCGTGCACCGTGATGCCCTGCACCGCTTCGAGCGGCGTGAGGCGGAACAGGGTGCAGGCCATGCTCGCCATGAGCAGCAGCGAGAGGCCCGGCGAGGTGCCGGGGTTGTGGTCGGTGGACACGGCCATGGGCACGCCGGCCGCGCGCAGGGCCTCGATGGGGGGGCGCCTCGTTTCGCGCAGAAAGTAGTAGGCACCGGGCAGCAGCACGGCCACGGTGCCGGCGGCGCGCATGGCCGCGATGCCTTCGGCGCTGAGGTGTTCGAGGTGGTCGCAAGAGAGCGCGCCGTAGGAGGCCGCGAGCGCGGCACCGTCCTGGTCGGACAGCTGCTCGGCGTGCAGCTTCACCGGCAGGCCCAGGCCGGCGGCGGTGTCGAACACCTGCCGCGTCTGCGCGGGCGAAAAGCCGATGCGCTCGCAGAACGCGTCGACCGCGTCCACGAGGCCCTGCGCATGCAACTCGGGCAGCCAGTCGCAGACGGCGTCGATGTAGCGGTTGGGCTGGCCGTCGAACTCCGGTGGCACGGCGTGGGCACCGAGGAAGGTGGTGCGCACCGTCAGCGGCAGCTCGGCGCCGAGCCGGCGTGCCACGCGCAGGCAACGCGCCTCGGCCTCGAGCGAGAGGCCGTAGCCGGACTTGATCTCCAGCGTGGTCACGCCCTCGGCCATGAGGCAGCGCGCGCGCTCCCTGGCGCTGGCCAGCAACTGCGCCTCGCTGGCGGCGCGCGTTGCGGCCACGCTGGAGCGGATGCCGCCGCCGGCTCGCGCGATGGCTTCGTAGCTCACGCCCGTCAGCCGCTGCTCGAACTCGGCCGCGCGTTGGCCGCCATAGACAAGGTGGGTGTGGCAGTCCACCAGACCGGGCGTGACGAGCGCGCCGCCCAGGTCCATCTCGCGGCCGGGCCGGGCCTGCGCCGGCAGATCGGCCAGCGCGCCCACCCAGGCGATGCGCCCGCCGTCGGTGAGCAGGGCGCCTTGCTCGATCAGGCCCCAGCCGTCGCTCCCCTGGTTCGGGTCCAGCGTGGCCAGGCGGGCGTTGCGCCAGAGGGTGGTCGCGGTCATGTCCAGATCGCGGCGCAGAGGTCTGGCTGGCCTGCGCTTGCTTCGCCCCGCAGCACCAGCTGCAGCGCGGCCTCGATGTCGGGGGCGAACAGGCGGTCCTGCGCGTAGAAGGGCACGCGCTCGCGCAGCGCGGCGTGGGTGCGTGCCAGGCGCGGGCTGGTGGCCAGCGGGCGGTGGAAGTCCACGCCCTGCGCCGCAGCCAGCCATTCGATGCCCAGGATGGTGGCGGTGTTGCGCGCCATCTCGCCGAGCCGGCGCCCGGCGTAGGTGGCCATGCTCACGTGGTCTTCCTGGTTCGCGCTGGTGGGCAGGCTGTCCACGCTGGCAGGGTGGGCGTGCGACTTGTTTTCCGAGGCCAGCGCGGCGGCGGTCACGTGCGCGATCATGAAGCCCGAATTCAGCCCCGGGTTGTCCACCAGGAAGGGCGGCAGGCCCGAGAGCGTGCTGTCGATCAGCAGCGCGATGCGCCGCTCGGAGATGGCGCCGATCTCGGCGATCGCCAGCGCCAGCGTGTCGGCCGCGAAGGCCACCGGCTCGGCGTGGAAGTTGCCGCCCGAGATGACTTCGTTGGTGTCGGTGAACACCAGCGGGTTGTCGGTCACGGCGTTGGCTTCGATCAGCAGCGTGCGCGCGGCGTTGGCGATCAGGTCGCGGCAGGCGCCCATCACCTGGGGCTGGCAGCGCAGGCTGTAGGGATCCTGCACGCGCTCGTCGTTGTCCAGGTGCGAGCGGCGGATCTGGCTGCCCGCCAGCAGCGCGCGCGTGGCCGCGGCCACGGCGATCTGACCGGGCTGTCCGCGTGCCGCGTGGATGCGCGGGTCGAAGGGCGCGTCGCTGCCCTTGGCGGCGTCCACGCACAGCGCGCCGATGACCGTGCCCGCTTCCAGCAGGCGCTCGGCCATGAAGAGGCCGTGCAGCGCCAGCGCAGTGGACACCTGGGTGCCGTTGATCAGGGCCAGGCCTTCCTTGGCGGCGAGCACCAGCGGCGCAATGCCGGCGTTCTTCAGGGCGGTGGCGGCGGGCACGCGCTGGCCTTGCACGAACACGTCGCCTTCGCCCATCAGCGCCAGCGTCATGTGCGAGAGCGGCGCGAGGTCGCCCGAGGCGCCCACCGAGCCTTTGACCGGGATCAGCGGCGAGATGCCCGCGTTGAGCAGGGCCAGCAGGGTGTCGATCACCACCGGCCGCACGCCCGAGTGGCCGCGCGCCAGGCTGGCGGCTTTCATCAGCATCACCAGCCGCACCGTGGCGTCGCTCATGGGCTCGCCGGTGCCCACCGAGTGGGACAGGATCAGGTTGCGCTGCAGGGTTTCGAGTTGCTCGTCCGGGATGCGCGTGCGGGCGAGCTTGCCGAAACCGGTGTTGATGCCGTAGGCCGCGTCGCCTTTGTGCACGATGGCGTGGATCGCCGCCGCCGAGGCCGCGATACCGGCCTGCGCTTCGGGCGCGAGTTGAACTTGCATGGCCTGCTGCCAGACGGCGCGCAGGGTGCCCAGCGCCATCTGGCCGGGCTCGAGGGTGAGGGTCGGAAGGGTCATGTCGGGGAGTGTCTCGCGCCTGTGTTCAGGCCACCATAGGGAGTTTCAGACCGTGCTTCTTCGCGGTGGCGATCGCGAGCTCGTAGCCCGCGTCGGCGTGGCGCATCACGCCCGAGCCGCAGTCGTTCACCAGCACGCGCGCCAGCCGCTCGGCCGCTTCGTCGCTGCCGTCGGCCACGATCACCATGCCCGCGTGCTGCGAGTAGCCCATGCCCACACCACCGCCATGGTGCAGGCTGACCCAGCTCGCGCCGCCGGCGGTGTTGAGCAGGGCGTTGAGCAGCGGCCAGTCGCTCACCGCGTCCGTGCCGTCGCGCATGCCCTCGGTCTCGCGGTTGGGGCTGGCCACCGAGCCGGTGTCCAGGTGGTCGCGGCCGATCACGATCGGGGCCTTGAGTTCGCCCGTGCGCACCATCTCGTTGAACGCCAGGCCTGCCAGGTGGCGCTCGCCCAGGCCCAGCCAGCAGATGCGCGCCGGCAGGCCCTGGAAGGCGATGCGCTCGCGCGCCATGTCCAGCCAGCGGTGCGTGTGGTGGTTGTGGGGAAACAGCTCCTTGATCTTGGCGTCGGTCGTGTGGATGTCTTGCGGGTCGCCCGAGAGCGCCACCCAGCGGAACGGGCCCTTGCCCTCGCAGAACAGCGGGCGAATGTAGGCCGGCACGAAACCGGGGAAGTCGAAGGCGTTGCCCACGCCCTGGTCGAACGCGACCTGGCGGATGTTGTTGCCGTAGTCCACGGTGGGGATGCCCATGGCGTGGAAGTCGAGCATGGCCTGCACGTGCACGGCGCAGCTTTTCGCGGCGGCATCCACCAGGCGTGCGTGCTGCGTCGAATCGTGTTGCGCGGCCTTCCACTGCGCCACGCTCCAGCCCGCGGGCAGGTAGCCATTGATCAGGTCGTGGGCCGAAGTCTGGTCGGTCACCAGGTCGGGCCGCAGGCCACCGGCCTTCGCGCGCTTCACCAGCTCGGGCAGCACCTCGGCCGCGTTGCCCAGCAGCGCGATGGAGACGGCTTCCTTGCGCGCCGTGTGGTGCCGGATCAGCGCGAGCGCGTCGTCGATGTCGGCGGCCTGCTTGTCCACGTAGCGCGTGCGCAGGCGGAAGTCGATGCTGCTCTGCTGGCACTCGATGTTGAGCGAGCAGGCGCCGGCCAGCGTGGCGGCCAGCGGCTGCGCGCCGCCCATGCCGCCCAGGCCGGCGGTGAGGAACCAGCGGCCTGCCAGGTCGTTGCCGTAGTGCTGGCGGCCGGCCTCGACGAAGGTCTCGAAGGTGCCCTGCACGATGCCCTGGCTGCCGATGTAGATCCACGAGCCCGCCGTCATCTGGCCGTACATGAACAGGCCCTGGCGGTCCAGCTCGTTGAAGTGTTCCCAGTTGGCCCACTTGGGCACCAGGTTGCTGTTGGCCAGCAGCACGCGGGGCACGTTCACATGGGTCTTGAACACGCCCACCGGCTTGCCCGACTGCACCAGCAGGGTCTCGTCCTCGTCCAGGTTCTTGAGCGAGGCCAGGATCTGGTCGAAGCAGGCCCAGTCGCGCGCGGCGCGGCCGATCCCGCCGTAGACCACCAGGTGCTGCGGGTTCTCGGCCACCTCCGGGTCCAGGTTGTTCTGGATCATGCGGTAGGCCGCTTCGATGATCCAGTTCTTGCAGTTCAGGGTGCTGCCGCGCGGCGCGCGGATCGAGCGGGTGGGGTCCAGGCGGGGGTCGATGGCGGTGGTCACGGGCAATTTCCTTCAGAGGGTCCAGCAGTCTGTGTACATATTTTCTGAATATGTATATACAACTTTATCTGTCCATAATCCATGCTGTCAAGACCACTTCAGGATTTCGCGCCCTGGTAGAAACCCTATGACCTCAGCCGTCCCCTCCGAACGAACGCCTGCCTACCAGCAGGTGAAGCAGCACGTGCTGTCGCAGATTCAGGCCGGTGTCTGGCGCGAAGGCGATGCCATCCCGGCGGAGGAAGCGCTGGCGCGCGAGTTCGGCGTTTCGCGCATGACGGTGAACCGCGCCATCCGCGAACTGAGCGACGAGCAGATCGTCGAGCGGGTGCAAGGCTCGGGCACCTATGTGGCGCAGCAGAAGTACCAGGCCACGCTGGTGGCGATCCGCAACATCGCCGACGAGATCACCGCGCGCGGCCACGCCCACCGCAGCGAGTTGCACAGGCTCGAACGCGCCAAGGCCGGCGAAGCGCTGGCGCGGCGTTTCGGGCTGAAGGCCGATCAGCCGCTGTTCCATTCGGTGGTGGTGCACTTCGAGAACGGCGAGCCGATCCAGGTCGAGGACCGCTGGGTCAACCCCGCCGTGGCGCCGGACTACATGGCCCAGGACTTCAACAGCCAGACGCCCAACGCCTACCTGATGCGCGTGGCGCCTTTGCAGGGCGTGCATTTCGTGATCGAAGCCAGCGCGCCGCCACCCGAGGTGGCCGAGATGCTGCACATGGCGCCGGGCGACCCCTGCCTGGTGCTGTGCCGGCAGACGCAGTCGCAGGGGCAGGTGGCCTCGGTGGCCGCGATGTGGCACCCCGCGTCGCGCTACCAGTTCACCGGCAGCTTCTGACCGCCATCGGCCTCACATGGCCTTGAACTGCCCGGCGTAGAGCCGGCTCACCGGCCAGTTTTCGGGGCGGCCGCGCAGGCGCAGGCTGTGCTTGCCTGCTTCGTCGCGCTGCACGCTGTCGATGGCATCGGCGCGCACCACCGTGCCGCGGTGCACCTGCCAGAACACCGCCGGGTCCAGCTGCGGCAGCAATTCCTTGAGCGGCGTGCGGATCAGCACCTCACCGCCGGCGGTCAACACGCGCACGTACTTGTCGGCCGCCTCGAACACCAGCACCTCGCCGATAGGGACCATGCGGATGCCCTGGCCCACGCCGGCCTGGATCACCTGCAGGCGAGCCGGTGCGGCCTGGCTCGAGGTCAGCAGGGCGCGCAGGCGCGCGAGCGAGGCCTCGTCCAGCGCCGCGTCGCCGCCGCCGACGGGTCGGCGCTGCGCCAGCACCTGCTGCACGCGCTGCACGGTGCGCGCCAGCCGATCGGGTTGCACCGGCTTGAGCACGTAGTCCACCGCTTGCGCCTCGAAGGCCTGCACGGCGTAGGCGTCGTAGGCGGTGACGAACACCAGCGCGGGAAACGGCACGCCGTCAGGCCACTCGTCCGCCAGCTCGGCGGCGGCCTGCAGGCCGGTCTGGCCGGGCATGCGGATGTCCAGGAACAGCACATCGGGTTGCAGCCGCAGCGCCTGCGCCACGGCCGCGTCGCCGTCGCCCACGGTGGCCAGCACCTGAAGGCCCGGCCAGGCGCGGGCGAGTTCGGCCTGCAGGGCCTGGGCCAGCAGGGGTTCGTCTTCGGCGATCAGGGCGGTGGCGTTCATGGGGAGGGCATGGTTTGCCAGGGCAGGGTGAGCAGGGCGCGCGTGCCGTCGCCGGGCCGGCCTTGCCAGTCCATGCGCGCGCGGCCGGGGTAGGCCGTCGCCAGCCGCTCGCGCACTTGCGAAAGGCCGAAGCCGGGTGTGGGCGAGGGCTCGCAGCCCACGCCCGTGTCGCTGACCTCCAGCACCAGATCGCCGCCTTCGTGTCGCGCGACCACGCGGATCTCACCGCCCTGCAGCCCGGGCTCCAGGCCGTGGCGGATGCTGTTCTCCACCAGCGGCTGCAGCAGCAGCGGTGGCACCGGCTGGGCGGCGAGTGCCTCGGGCAGGTCCAGCGTGTAGCGCAGGCGCGGGCCCATGCGCACCGCCATCAGCTCCAGGTAGTCGCGCAGGCGGGCGAATTCATCGGCCAGCGTGTGGCGGCCGGCGTTGGCCTCGGTGCGCGAGGCGGTGAGGGTGGCGCGCAGGAAGTCGTTGAGCCGGTCCAGCATGGCCGTGGCCCGCACCGGGTCGGTGCCGATGAGCACGCGCAGGTTGGCCAGGGTGTTGAACAGCATGTGCGGTTCGAGCTGCGATTCGAGCAGCTTCAGGCGCGCCTCGCTGGCCTGGCGCTGGGCTTCTTCCTGTGCGAGGCGGGCGTTGGCCAGCATGGCGCGGCTGGTGAAGTAGTAGGCGCCGAAGCCGCCGGCGGCCAGCGACATCAGCACGAATCCCAGCGTGGCGCGCGGCACATTGCTCAGGCTCGCGAACAGCGGGCGGCCCAGCAGCAGGTTTGCGACCACGCTGCCACCCAGGTAGGACGTCAGTACCGCGAACACCACCAGCAAGGCCATGCGCCAGGCGCCGGGCCAACCGCTGGGGTTCAGCACGTGGCGGCCGCCGTCGATCAGCACCCAGATGCCCAGCCCGATGCACTGCGAGTACACGAGGTTGACCGCGAAGTTGTCGCCGTTGACCGCCGTGATCATCAGCGCGATCACGGTATTGACCACCATGACCACGAGGGCGCGGCGGGCGGTGACGTCGGGCTTGAACTTGAACGGCGGCATGGCCGCAGTATCCCGCATGCCCGACGCCGCCATGGGGTTCACCGGCCGTGTTCCCGCATCAGGCGCTCGCGTTCCTGCGCCACCAGGCGCTGCTGCAGGCCGCCACCGCCCAGCACGAGCCAGACCACCAGGCCATGGATCAGCAGGCCCAGGCCCCAGCCCAGCGCGGGGTAGATCGCCCAGTGGCGGCCGCTGGAGAGCGAGAGCAGGGCCAGCACGCTGTTGACCGAGAGGAAAACCAGCGCGTGCACGTACCAGCCCATGCGGGCACCCGCGCGGCGGCGCGCCAGGCGGTCGAGGTCGTTGTGTCGGGGGGGCGAGAGGTTCATGGGGAGCTCCGGTAAGGGGGATGGAAAAAAGAGGCTCAGACCAGGCCCAGCCAGTCGTGCCAGACCAGGCCGCCCAGGTAGCGGTTGGGCAGCAGGGTGAAGGCGCCGGCCACCAGGCAGGCGCTCACGTACAGCCAGACCATCACGCGGCGGTGGGTGGACACCTTGCCGCGCAGCAGGGCACGGAAGGCCAGGAACAGGCTGCCGAACACGATGGGCACCAGCAGGTGGACGGGTGTGTAGCCCGCGATGTTGGGCAGCTTGAAGTCGCGGATGAAGATGGCCGAGATCGCGGTGACCAGCATCAGCGTGACCCAGGCGTAGCCCATCGCCCGGTGCAGGCGCGGGCGCTGGCTGTGGGCCTGGCGCGCGGCATGCCCGCGCCGCGCCCAGAGCGCCACCGGGCCCAGCACCACGGCGGCGATGGCGGCCGTCATGTGCACGGCGATGAGGGGGGTGAGTTGCATGGCGGGCTCCATCGGGGTGGGGATGGAGCGCACTGTGCCGGGGCGGCGGTGCCGGCACCAGCGGCTTGCGACCGAACCGCCGAAGCCCGGGGTGAAACGCCGCCGATGCGGCGCGAAATGCCGCTCAGCCCGCCAGGGGCCGGGCGCTCAGCGTGAAGCTGAAGGTGGCGCCGCGACCGGGCTCGGCGCTGGCCTTCAGTTCCCCGCCGTGGCGCTGCACGATGCGCAGCGAGGTCGCCAGGCCGATGCCCAGGCCGCTGAACTCGTTGGGCATGTGCAGCCGCTGGAAGGGCTGGAACAGCTTGGCGGCGCGCGCCATGTCGAAGCCCGCGCCGTTGTCGATGACGCGGAAGCGCTGCAGGCCGTGCAGGTACTCCCCTTCGACGCGGATCAGCGCCTCGGGGGTGTTCGCCGTGTACTTCCAGGCGTTGTGCAGCAGGTTCTGCATCAAGGCCTCCACCAGCGCCGGGTCGGCCATCACATGCAGGCCCGGTTCGATCTGCCACCGCACCCGGCGCTGCGGTTCGGCACCGGCGAACTCCTCCAGCAGCCGCACCGCGATGGCGCTGAGGTGCACGGGCTTGCGCTGCAGCTCGCCGCGCGCGAACTGCGAGAGCGTGAGCAGGCCGTCGATCAGCTCGCCCATCTTCTTGCTCGCGGCCGTGATGCGCTGCAGGTGCGACTGGCTGTCGCTGCTCAGGCCGGGGTTGTCTTCGTGCAGCGCCTGCGCGAAGCCGTTGATGATGCGCAGCGGTGAGCGCAGGTCGTGCGCCACGGCATAGGAATAGCTCTCCAGCTCGTCGTAGGCCGCCTTCAGCGCTTCGGTGCGGCGGTGGATGCGCTGTTCCAGCGAGGCGTTGAGCTGCTGGATCTCCAGCTCGGCGCGCTTGCGCTTGCTCACGTCCTGGATCACGCCCAGCGCGCTCACCGCACGCCCCTGGGCGTCGCGCTGGAACTCGGCCTGCACGAGGAACCAGTGTTCCTCGCCGCCGAACAGCAGCCGGTACTCGATGTGGTAATCGGCCTTGCCTTGCACGGCGAGCTTCCAGAGCTGCAGCGCCCGGGGGAAATCGTCCGGGTGTGTCAGCGCGATCATGTCCTGGGCGCTGAAGTCGGCCGAGGGCAGGCCCAGGATCTCGTGCGAGCCCGCCAGCGTGACGAACCGCCCGGTGACCAGATCGGCGCGCCAGCTGGCCAGACCCGCCAGGGCATGCGCCTGGCGCAGCAGGTGCTCGCTGGTGCGCAGCGCGTCCTCGGTGGCCTTGCGCGAGCTGATGTCCTGCACCACCGCGATCAGGTAGTCCGGCTCGCCCGATGCCTTGCGCACCAGCGAAATGGTGATGTGCGCCCAGACGATGTGGCCCCGCCGGTGGATGTAGCGCTTCTCGAAGCTGTAGTGGTGGATCTCGCCGGCCAGCGTGCGCTGCAACTGGCGCATGTCCAGCTCCAGGTCGTCGGGGTGGGTGAAGTCGCGGAAATGCTTGGTCAGCATTTCTTCCTTCGTGTAGCCCACGATGTCGCAGTACGTCTGGTTCAGGCGGATCCAGCGGCCCTGCAGATCGTTGTGCGCCATGCCGGTGGCGCTCTGCTCGAAGGTGTCTTCCAGCTGCTGCTGGCTCTGCTGGATCTGCTCGGTGGCCTCGCGCATGCGGCGGGCCTGGCGCTGCATCAGGGTGATCGCACCCACCACCACCACCTGCGTCAGCAGATGCCAGAGGTTGAGCCAGAACGCCTCGACCGGGTTGTCGATCGCCAGGCTCCAGTAGGGCTTGACCATCAGGAAGTTGATCAATGCGGTGCCCAGCACCGCGCTGAGCAGGCCGGGCAGGAAGCCGCCATAAAGCGCTGCCAGCGCGGTCGCGAGCGAAAGGGTGATGAAGCGCCCGCCCGACTCGGCCGGGGCCAGCGTCATGCGCAACCACACGGCGGCCAGCGTGAGCAGCACGGCCACCAGGTAGCGCAACCCCTGGCTGTGCTCCTCGGGTTGCCAGTTCACCACACGCTGCCAGAACCGCTGCAGCGGACTCGGGGAGAACGATGAGGTCGTCATGGGCGGGCGGTGAAAAAAGTGGCCCAGCTTACACCGGCTCGCTTCAACCGGCGTGCTTGGCGGCCCAGCGGGCGGGCGTCAACGCCCCCAGCATGTCGTCGATCGCGGCGGCCGTCTCCAGCGGCCGCTCCATCGGAAACAGGTGGCTGCCTTCCAGGATGCGCAGCCGCTCGGGGTGGGCCTTGCCCACCAGGCGCAGCGTCATCGACATGCCCACCTGCTTCATTTCCTGCGACTCGGTGCCGCCGATGAAGCCCACCGGGCACTGCAGCGGGTGGCGGCGCAGCAGGCGGTCCAGGTTGTGGGGCAGGGTGTTGTAGATCGCGGTCTCCACCTCGCGGTCGAAGGCCAGCACGCGGTGCGCCTTGCCGTGCGCATCGACCTCGTCGCGCGTGCCGTGGTGGACGTAATCGCGCAGCACGTTCGCGTCCCAGCGCGCGAACGCCTGCTTGCTGCTGAAGTGGGCGTGGGCGGTCTGCGCGTCGGGCCAGCTGTGGCGCCGGCGGCGGCTGATCTTGCCGGGCGAGATCGACCCCACCAGCTGCGTGCGTTTGACGAGCTCGAGCGTGCGCGCCCGCCAGCCGCCGAGCACCGGCGAGTCGATCAGCACCACACCGCGCACCGCATGGCCGCCCAGCTTCGGGTGCCGCGCGGCGCACATCAGGCTGAGGAAACCGCCCAGCGAATGGCCCACCAGCCAGGCACCCTGGCCGTGGCGCTCGATCTCGGGCGCGGCGAAGTCCGCCAGCTGCTGCACCAGGTGCGGCCAGTTGCTGGTCACCGGGTACTGCGGCTCATGGCCGAAACGGTCCACCGCGCGCACCGTGTGGCCGCGTGCGCGCAGCGACTTGAAGAGCACACCGTAGGTGCTGGCGGGGAAACTGTTGGCGTGGGAAAAAACGATCAGCGACATGCCTCAGATCAGCTTTTCTCGGGCATTGGTGATCTTCTTGAGCGGCGCGTTGCGCGGGTTGTCGCTCAGCAGCGGCACCTCGGTGTGCGCGTCGTCCCAGGTCGGGTCCTCGATCTCGTCGAACACCTCGCGCAGCTTCTGGCCCCAGGTCTGGTGCAGCATGCGGAAGTAAGGGTTGTCGTTGTCGATGCAGGTGATCTTGTCGGACTGCAGCATGTTGGCCTCGTACACCACGAGGTCCAGCGGCAGGCCCACCGACAGGTTGGACTTGAGCGTGGAGTCCATCGACACCAGCACGCACTTGGCGGCCTCGTCCAGCGGTGTCTCGGGGCCGATCACGCGGTCCAGCACCGGTTTGCCGTACTTCGACTCGCCGATCTGGAAGAACGGGGTTTCCACCGTGGCCTCGATGAAGTTGCCGGCTGAATACACCTGGAACAGCCGCATGCCTTCGCCGCGCACCTGACCGCCGAAGATCATGGACGCGTTGAACTCCACGCCCGCGCGCTGCAGCGCATCGCCGTCGCGCTCGTACACATGGCGCACCGCCGAACCCAGCACGCGCGCGGCATCGAACATGCTCTTGGCGTTCCAGATCGTGATGGGCTCGCCCCCTTCCGGATCGGTGAGCTGCTCCACCTGCAGGATCTCGCGCACCGACTGCGAAATGCTCAGGTTGCCCGCCGACAGCAGGCACATGAAGCGGTCGCCCGGCTTTTCATAGACGATCATCTTGCGGAAGGTGCTGATCTGGTCCAGGCCCGCGTTGGTGCGCGAGTCCGAGAGGAAGACCATGCCCGCGTTGAGTTTGACGGCGACGCAGTAAGTCATGATGAGGCGGAGGCGAGTTTCTTGAGGGCGTAAAGCTGTTCCAGCGCTTCGCGCGGGCTCAGGGTGTCGGGGTCGATCTGCGCCACGGCCGCCTGCAGCGGGTGCGCTTCAGGCTCCAGTGTGGCAGGTGGGGGCGCGAACAGGTCCACCTGGCTGCGGCTTTCTTCGCTCTGGGCCTCCAGAGCGGCCAGGGCGTGGCGCGCATGCTGCACCACCCCGGCCGGCACGCCGGCCAGGCGCGCCACCTGGATGCCGTAGCTGCGGCTGGCCGGGCCGGGCTCGATCTGGTGCAAAAACACGATGCCGCCGCCGCCCTTGCCGCCGGACTCCACCGCGCTCACATGCACGTTCACCGCCGCGTGGTGGCTGGCCGGGAACTCGGTCAGCTCGAAATAGTGCGTGGCGAACAGCGTGTAGGCGCGCGACTTGTCGTGCAGGTGCGTGGCGATGCCGCCGGCCAGCGCCAGGCCGTCGAAGGTGGAGGTGCCGCGGCCGATCTCGTCCATCAGCACCAGGCTCTCGGGCGTGGCAGCGTTCAGGATCTGCGCGGCCTCGGTCATCTCCACCATGAAGGTCGACTGCGCGTTGGCCAGGTCGTCGGCCGCGCCGATGCGGGTGTGGATGGCGTCGATCGGGCCCAGCCGGCACGAGGTGGCCGGCACATGGCTGCCCATGCTGGCCAGCAGCACGATCACCGCCACCTGCCGCATGTAGGTGCTCTTGCCGCCCATGTTGGGGCCGGTGATCACCTGCATGCGCTGCTTGGGGCCCATCACCGTGTCGTTGGCGATGAAACTGCCGCCCGAGCTTTCGTTCAGGCGCGCCTCCACCACCGGGTGGCGGCCGCCGCGGATGTCGATGCAAGGCTCGGGCACGAACTGCGGCGCGCACCAGTTCAGCGTGAGCGCGCGCTCGGTCAGCGCGCACAGCGCGTCCAGCGCGGCCATGGCGCGCGCCAGCTGCGTGAGCGGGGGAATGTAGGCCTGCAGCTCGTCCAGCAGATGGTCGTACAGCCACTTCTCGCGCGCCAGCGCGCGGTCCTGCGCGGAGAGCGCCTTGTCCTCGAAAGCCTTGAGCTCGGGCGTGATGAAACGCTCGGCGTTCTTCAGCGTCTGGCGGCGGCGGTAGTCGTCCGGCACCTTGGAGGCCTGGCCCTGCGTCACCTCGATGTAGAAGCCGTGCACCTTGTTGAACTGCACGCGCAGGTTGGCGATGCCGGTGCGTGTGCGTTCGCGCTGCTCCAGCTCGATCAGGAAGGCGTCGCTGTGGTTCTGGATGCCGCGCAGCTCGTCGAGCTCGGCATCGAAACCGTCGGCGATCACGCCGCCGTCGCGCACCAGCGCGGCCGGCTCGGGCAGCAGGGCATCGCGCAGCAGCACGGCGCAGCCATCGGGCGGCGTGAGGTGCGAGGCAATGCCGTGCAACAGACCGCCGGCGGCCTGCGGGCCCAACTGGGCCGCGAGCTGGCGCGCGCGCTCCAGCGTCTGGCCCAGGCCCACCAGCTCGCGCGGCTTCACCTGACGCAGCGCCGTGCGCGCGGTGATGCGCTCCACATCGCTCGCGCCCTTGAGCGACTGGCGCAGCGACTGCCACAGACCGCCGCGCAGCGTGTCGATGGCGGCCAGCCGTGCGCGTGCCTCCGCGCGGTCGCGGCGGGGCTCCAGCAGCCAGCTTCGCAGCGCGCGGCTGCCCATGCCGGTGCAGCACACGTCCAGCAGCGAAAACAGCGTGGGGCTGGTTTCGCCGCGCAGCGTCTGCGTCAATTCAAGGTTGCGCCGCGTGTTCAGCGGCAGGTCGATCCGCTCGCCGCTGCGCGCCACCTGCAGGCTGCTCACGTGCGTGAGCGCGCGGCCCTGTGTGTGCTCGGCGTAGTTCAGCAGCGCGGCGGCGGCGGCATGCGAGTCCGGCATGTCCTGCGCGTCCCACGCGGCCAGGCTTGCGGCCTGCAGCTGCTCCAGCAGCTTGCGCTGGCCCAGCGCCGCGTCGAACGCCCAGGCCGGGCGCAACACCGCCACCAGCCGCCCGCCGTTGCTGCCGCTCTGGCTGGCCAGGGCCTGCACCGATTTCTCGAACGCGGGCGTGGCATCGGCGCTGTACAGCACCTCGCCGGGCGACACGCGCGCCACCCAGTCGGCCAGCTCGTCGCTCGCGCACTGCGCGAGGAACACGATGCCCTGCGTGACCGACATCCACGCCAGCCCGCAACCCGTGCGCGCGCCCGGGTGCACCGCCATCAGCACCGCCTCGGACTTGTCGGACAGCAGCTCGCTGTCCGTCAGCGTGCCCGGTGTGACCACGCGCACCACCTTGCGCTCCACCGGCCCCTTGGCCGTGGCCACATCGCCCACCTGCTCGCAGATCGCCACCGACTCGCCCAGCTTGATCAGGCGCGCCAGGTACGTGTCCACCGAGTGGAAAGGCACGCCGGCCATGATCACCGGCTGGCCGGCCGACTGACCGCGCTGCGTGAGCGTGATGTCCAGCAGGCGCGCGGCCTTCTCCGCATCGCCGAAGAACAGCTCGTAGAAATCGCCCATGCGGTAGAACAGCAGCGTGTTCGGATGCCCGGCCTTCAGGCCGAGGTATTGCTGCATCATGGGCGTGTGCTGCGACAGGTCCGGCTGGGCGGCGGGGCTGTCGGAAAAATCCTTTTTCATCGATGACGTCGTGATGAGTTCTGGCCAAGGGGCGCTATATCTTATGTCTTATGACAAAGGCTCCAGCCGTCCCATGGCACTTTGATAATTTGATGTTGTCGTAGTTTGGCTGCGATTGAGTTCATCAATCAAAATTGACAGATATTTTGAAATGATGTTTCAATCGCAGTATGGCTACGACTGGAAAAGGCAAGTTAAATACGCTCTACACCCAGCTGACCCCGGGAGCCCCGCTGACGTCGGAAGATCTTGCGGCCCTGGGTATCTCGGCGGACTTGGCCGTGCACTATGTGCGCGCGGGTTGGCTCACGCGCCTGACGCGAGGTGTGTTCTGCCGCCCCAACGAGACATTGGCTTTGCATCCGAGCCTCTTGCTTCTCCAGCGCCGGTTCGAGGGCCTGCACGTGGGCGGCAAGTCGGCGCTCGACTGGTACGGCGTGCGCCAATACGTGGCGCAGCGCCCGGTGCTGCAGCTCTACGGTTGGGCAGCAGGCAAGCTGCCGGAGTGGTTCACCGAGCGCTTTCCGGCCGAGTACCACCGCAAGCGCGTGTTCGATGAGCAGCCGGACGCCTTGCGGCACGTTGGCCCCTTTGAAAAGCGCAGCGATGGGCCTCAGGTGTCGGCGCCGGAGCGCGCGCTGCTCGAACTGCTGAGCGACGTGGGCGTGCGCCAGCCGTTGCAGGAAGCCCGCGAACTGGTGGAGAGCGCCTACAGCTTGCGCGCCGACGTGCTGCGCGAGTTGCTGCAGCACTGCACCAGCGTCAAGACCGTGCGGCTGTGCTTGCAGTTCGGCCGTGACGCTTCGCTGCCCTGGGCGGCCAAGCTCGATCCGGCCACGCTGCCCACGGGCAGCGATCGGCCGTGGGTGTCCCGATCGGCCGACGGCTTGCTGGTGCTCCGGCCATGAACCAGACCTATCTCGACACCGCGCGCCTGCTGGCTCAGGTCGCACCCTTGGTGTTCGCGGGCGACACGTTCGCTCTCAAGGGCGGTACCGCGATCAACCTGTTCGTGCGCGACATGCCGCGCCTGTCGGTGGATCTTGACCTCGTCTTCCCCGATCACACGCTGCCGCGCGACGAAGCGCTGGCGCGCATCAACGACGCCATCAGGCAGGCGGCCGAGCGCTTGACCAAGCGCGGCTTTCAGACGCACGCCCCGGCAACGGGAGTCGGTGAGACCAAGCTGCTGGTGCGCCAAGGCCCCATTCAGGTCAAGATCGAAGTCAACTTCGTCATGCGCGGTACCGTGCAACCGGTGCGCCGCGCCTCGCTCACACCGGTCGCTCGCGACGTGCTGATGGCCGACCTCGAGATTCCTGTGGTGTCGCTGGAAGACGTGTATGGCGGCAAGCTGGTTGCGGCGCTGGACCGGCAGCATCCGCGCGACCTGTTCGACGTGATGCAGCTGTTTGCCCACGAAGGCATCACGCCCGGCATCCGCCGGGCTTTCGTGGTCTACCTGGCCAGCAGCAACCGACCCGCGCATGAAGTGCTGTTTCCGCCGATGCGCGACATCCGGCACGACCATGCGCGCAACTTCCAGGGCATGACGGCTGAGCCAGTGCCTCTGGAGGCTTTGCTTGCGGTGCGCGAGCGGCTGGTGCAGGAAATCCAGCAAGGACTGGATGAGGATGAGCGGCGCTTCCTGCGGTCGCTGGTGGCCGCCGCACCCGAGTGGTCATCGCTGGGTATGGCCCACCTCGAGCACCTGCCGGGCGTGCGCTGGAAGTTGCAGAACCTGCTGCAGTTGCGGAAAACGAATCCGAAGAAGTTTGCCGAGCAGGCCGACATACTGGCCACACGGCTGGCCTGAACCTCAGACTGCCGGACTGCCTATTTCCTGAGCACCTCAGCGGCAAGCCCCGCAGGAACTCGCTGCGGCCCGGTTGCCCCAGCGCCATCCACAAAGTTATGCACAAAAACCCGGGACAAGTGGGCGAGGGCGGGAAAACTAGGCGCGCGCCTCGCCCGCCACCGGCAGCACATGCCCCGTGCCAAGCAAGGTGCGGCCCGAGAGCAGCGCGAACTTCGTGCCGGCGGTGAGCTGGGCCAGCGCCAGTTCCGGGCGCAGGAACTGCACCTCCAGTGTGCACGGCACCTCGGGCACCGGTTCCCCTTCGGACGGCACCGCCAGGCGCGTGGTGAACCCCTCGGAACCCACCACCAGCGCACCGTCGAAATACCCCGCACGGATCGGCCGGCTCAACAACGGCGTGTCCGCCGCGAGCAAGATGAGTTCGATGCGCGCATCCGGCTTGAACACCGTGCCCGCCGCGAAACCCTGTGGCAGGTGCTTCGGCGTCTTCGCGCGCTGGATCAGCCACCCGATGATGTTGCCGATGATCGGCAGCCACAGCACCATCAGCAGCGAGCCCAGATCGCGCGCCAGCGAAGGATGCGGCGCGAACCAGCGCACCACGCCGCCGATGAGCGCGAGCACCAGCATCACCACGGTGATGATCTGGCGGCGTTTGGAAATGGAGGATTGGGTCATGTTCGTTCTTGAATGGGATTGCACGCGTCAACGGGCAGGGTAAGGCTTGCCGAGCTTCCAGCGCGACGCCCAGTGCGCCATGTACTGGCTCGCCACTTCGGGCATGCCGCGAATGACGACCACGTTCTCGGAGTTCATCGTCTCGGCCGACGGTGCGAAATTGAACGAGCCCGTCTGCACCGTGTGGCCGTCCACGATGATGGTCTTGTCGTGGTGGATGTGGAAATGGCTGTTGGTTCGCAGCTCCACGCCGTTGCTCGTCACGAAGTCCATCGCCTTCTTGCTCGGCTTGTTCCGGTTGCGCTTCTTGTCCACCACCACGCGCACCTCCACGCCCCGGTTCTTCGCGTCCACCAGCGCCTGCATGATGTCTGGCGCCTGGAACGCGTAGGCGAGGATGTGGATGCTCTTCTGCGCGCCGCCAATCGTCTCCAGCACCAGCTGGCGCGCCGAGCCCTCGGGCGAGAAGCCCACTTGCACGCTGGGCTGCGCATGCGACAGCAAGGGCATGCCGAACAGCCACACCGCCAGCGCGATGGATCGAAGAAATGCCGTCATGCCAGAGCCCTCAAGCTGCGCCGGCACAAGGTGCGGGCCCGACATGGGCCGCGCGGCATGGCCGGCAGCCCACATCGTAGCGACAGAGGCCTGGCGCGGCGCGGCCTTGGCCTGGGCCCGCTCAGTCCCGGTGAAGGGCGTGCGTCGAGTGGCTGACGCTTTCGCACTCGGCAGCGGCGCCCAGCAGGTGGGCCGCGAGTTCGCGCGCCTGCTCGGAAGTGAGGGTCCATTCCGCTTCCAGCGGCGTCTTGCGGGCTTGCAGCAACACGTCAAAGCGGGCATCCGACGCACCCGCCGTCTTCATGCTGCGCGTGGTCACGTTCAGTTCTGCGTCGGTGCATTGATGAAGCGAAAACGTCATCTGCTTCGTGAGCATCGGTTGCAGGAAGACGGGCCTGTTCGTGGCATCGGGTGTTGACCTGGCAGCAGCTGGTGTTGCTGCTTCGGGGGAAGGTTTGCGGCCAAAGAACTTCATGAGGTCACCTTGTCGTCGTATTTCAAGCCCAACTCGCGCAACACCGCGAGGCGACACACGCTGGCCATGGAGCGCTGCTCGCGCTCGGCCCGCTTCTTCACATGCTCCAGCTCAAACGGAGTGAGCCGCAGCGCGATGGGGCGCGAACTGTTGACGCCGTTGGGGACGCGCTTGCGAGACGAAGAGACAACGGATGGGGTCATGGTCGAAGTGGCTCCTTTCCCTGGGCTAGCATTGAGTAACGGAAAAATACACAACACAAACTTTTTTAGTACGCAAATGTACCATGAAAAAACATCTGTGGCAAATATGAGTACCTTCATCGAACGCTTTTTGGAAGAGAGGCGTCGGCTGCAGTTCAACCAGCAGGAGCTCGCCGACGCCGTGGGAATCTCAAAGCGCTCGATCGGCAATTACGAGCGAGGGGAACGCACGCCGGATGCGGAAGTGCTTGTCAAGCTGGGCGAGATCGGTATGAACGTGTGCTACCTCGTGACTGGCAAGCGCATCTCGACCAGGCTGGGCCTGGAGCCGATGCAACGGGCAGTGCTCGATGACTTTGATCGTTGCACGCATGAGATGCAGATCGAAGCGGTGAGGTACATGGCGCTGCTCGCCCAGGGCACGGTTCCGTCTGCACCTTCCAACCAGGTTCACAAGTCCCGGACAAAGGGAGCCGAAGCCAAGAGCAAGTGAGGCGTCGATCCAGAAAGCAGAAGGGCCCCGTCGGGGCCTTTCTCGTTTTGGTCTGGGCGAATTGGTTTGGCCGGATGGTGGCTTCAGACTGAATGTGGCCGGCTGCGCCTGCGTTTCGCGCGTGCGATCTGCACCCCATTGCAGACGTCCCGGCACGAGTGGCCGGCCACCAACGGCTGGCAGGCTACGGGGTCACGGCTAGACTTCTGCAATCGGCCAGAAGCGGACCTCCCGCGTGCTGACGGCCCCATCCGCAACGCCTATGTCGATTATTCTGCTTTCTGTCTCTGCGGTCTTGATTTGGTTGGGCGTCGATGCGCTGTGGCTATCTGGCCATCCCTCACCTCCCGGCCAAATCGAGAGAGACGACATGATGTTCGGAAAATTTCGGCGTCGCCCGGTTTCTCCGGAAGCCAGATCTTTCGCGGAGCGCCGATACCCCTTCGCAACAGCAGATTCGATGAGGGTCTACGGCGTCGTATTCGTTGTGGCAGGGCTTGGGCTTGGAACATTTGCCCTCGGTTTATGGGGCTGAGGGCCGTCAGCAGCGTCTGCTTCGGGCCCAGAGCGGACATCAACTGGCGCTCAGTAGGTCACGTCCATCTGCGGAAAAGGCGGCTTTGAGCGAAGGCAGAAGAGCTTTAAATTGCTCTACAAGAGCTTCACGTGACTCGATCCTTGCGGGCCCAAGATACACGCTAAAAGCTCCTATGTAGCCTGTCTCACGCTTGATAGTTTCGACTCGCTCGAATGAAGTTGTGTGACTGGTCCAAAGTAGAGACGCCTCGTCACCCGATGGCGCTCTGACGAAAGCGACCAATCCACTAGGGACAAGTCTGTCCTGCATTACCCCAAACTCCCAGCCATCGAATCGAGCCTCCGGTAGCAGACGTCCATCGGCGTGAAAACCATCCTGGACAACGGGGTCATCGTCCATGGTCAGTGGCTGACCGACCGGCGATGCCGATTTATCAGGAGGAGCAACGGGGCAATAAAGAGTCCAATTACGCGAAGTCATACCAGCTAATGTCCGCTTCTGGCCGCGAGTTGCCTATGCCGCAGAGCCCTGAAGCATGCGTTGCATCCACTTCAGCAGTGGAATGCCAAAGATGACCAAAGCGATGCAAACGGCAATGGTCTCCCCTGTGATCGCTTCCTTCATGCGGGTCAATGCGTCTGTTGGAGGACGGTACTCAAGGAAATACCCTCCGTCGAAAAAGAGGTCAACAAACGACGACAGGATTTGGAGCATTCTGTGAAGCCCCAGCATTGCCAAAAGCGAAAGCAGCAGAAAGCTCCAGGGAGCGTTCATCGTTTGCCACCACATCAGGGAGGCGCCTAGCGACACCAGGACGCACACCGCGAACGGCAGCGCCAAATCAATCAACAAGAGCACTCTGCTCCTCCTTGAGTTATTGCCAACGTCCGCTCCTGGCCGATTGCAGAAGTCTAGCCGTGACCCCGTAGCCCGCTAGCGTTGGTGGCCGGCCACTCATGCCGAGACGTCTGCAATATGGTTGAGATCGCACGCGCGAAACGCAAGCGCAGTCTCGACCGCATCCAGTCTGAGCTGTCCTTAAGGGCAGGGCATTGCGGGACGTGCCGTTGAACGGGATCAACCCGCTTCTGATGAGCAAGCCAACCGTCTGCCTTACGCTGGTTTGATCGTCACCGCGCCCTTGGCGTCGATCGCCACCTGCTTCTCGGCGACCAGCCGCTGGATCACTGCGATCACGGTCGCGTCGTCGGCCTTGCCTCCACCGATCAGGGACTTGACGGCCCCCTTCAGCCGGGCCTCGCGCGAGGGCTTGTTCCTGGATTTCTGGATGGACTTCAGGACGTGCTCGTAGTCGTTGTCCGAAAAAGTGGCTGCTGGCGCCTCAAGGGGTTTTGCCGCCTTCACGGGTTTCGTTGCCGAAGGTGAGGCCGTCTGGCTGCCCTTCTTGGCCGCGGTCTGCTTCTTGGTTGCAGGCGTCGGTGATTTCGCGACCGGCTTTGGCGCAGAAGCCGTTGATGGGGTGGGAGGAGATGCCTTCTTCTTGGCGGCAGCCTTTTTGGCAGGAGCCTTCTTGGCCGCCGTCGCCTTCTTGACCGCGACAACAGCGCTCTTCACCGCCGTTTTCCGCGCAGGCCCGAACCCGACCTGGCTTGCGTGAAACCCCAGCTCGCTGGCGTGCTCGAGCATCGGCCCATAGCCCTGGTCGTTGGCGATCACCACGATGCGTGCGTCCGGGTTGCGCGAGGTGATGTAGCCCATGTAGAAGGAGAGGTGGAAGTCCAGGGCGTTCTTGCCAGGGCGGCTGACCGGCACCAGCGTCAGGTGGTCACTGAAGGCTTTCTGGTTCGCGTCGACCTTCTTCTGCTGCTGGCCATGGAAGATCCAGACGTCGGTCGCATCAGGCACCAGCGTCAGGATCTCCGTGTCCTTGGGCTGCACGTTTTCCCAGTCGACCAGCACGTGGGTGGTGGCCCGTGGCGCCATCACCGGCCCCGAGGGGAGGCCCGGCCGCAACGGCGGGTGCTTTTTGGCGTTCTTGACCAGCTTGCGCCCGACTGCCCGCTTCAGGTCGATCCCGCACTGGTCCGCCAACTGCAGCAAGTACAGCAGCACATCGGCCACTTCGTCGCCGATGCGGTCCTGCTCGACCTTGTCGCGAGACACCGCCGCGGACTGATCGGGCGTCATCCATTGAAAGATCTCGGCGAGCTCGGCCGCCTCGACCATCAGGGCCATCGCCAGGTTCTTCGGCGTGTGGAACGGCTGCCAATCCCGTTCGGCTGCAAACTGACGCAAGGTCTCCTGCAGAAGCGCTATGTCCATGTGCGGGTCTCATATCTGCCAGTGGCGACGTGCCGAGGATACGATGGCCAATGAATCCAAGGAGCGCTGCTTCGCCGCAGCTCTCGGGCCAGACAAAAGGCCTTTAGCGCCGCGCGGCCCGCGCCGCCACCAGGCTTTCTTGCAACACGGCGACCAACTGTTCTGCGACCAGCTTCACGATCGGTCCCGGCGGGCGGGCCGCGTCCACGGCCACGCTGATGCCCTGCGGTTCGGCGCCGCGGTCGCGAATCGGCAAAAACACCAGCCGGCCGTCGGCCAGTTCGGCCGCGGCGTCGAGCTCGGACGTGAACATCACGTGCTGCCCGCCCATGGCCAGCTGCTTGACCAGCTGCAGCGAGTTGCTCTCCACGAAACGGCGCGGCTCTTTGAACAACCAGTTGTACTGCGCCTCCAGGTAGCGCCGTATCGTGATCGCACGGCTCTGCAGCGCCACGGGGTAGGCCGTGGCCTGCTGGAAGCTCACGCTGCCACACGCCGCGAGCGCATGCCCCGGCGCGACCACGCAGCCCAGTGGCAGCACCTCTTTCCACAGCACCAGCAGCTCGCGGCGCGGCGCCAGGTTGAAGACGGCGGCCAGGTCGGCCTTGCCGCCGATCAGCGAGACCTCGGCGTCGTCGGGCGTGGCCAGCTCGATGGACAGGCTGACCAAAGGGTGTGAGGTGCTGAGCGCGTCCACCAGGCGCGGGAGCACGCCGGTGGACATGCTGTCCATGGCCGCCAGCGCCACGACGCCCTGATGCACTCCCTGGATGCGCCGCACCTCGGCCGCCAGCTGGCGCTCGTCCTGGCGCCAACGCCGTGCCAGCGCGATCACCGCTTCGCCCGAGGCCGTGAGCCGCATGCCGCGCGGCAGGCGCTCGAACAGCGGCACGCCCAATTCGTCCTCGAGCTGCAGGATCTGCCGGTTGATCGCCGACGCCGCCACGTGCAGCTCCCGCGCGGCCTTCTGGATCGAGCCGGAGCGCGCGACCTGATCGGCGTAGCGCAGACCGGCGGGGACGAAGGAATGGGGCATGGGC